>CAYZLH010000422.1:0-2875 GCA_964478795.1 uncultured Bdellovibrionales bacterium
ATTTTGAATGCAAAGATGTTCCGGCGAATACAACAATCGCAACGATACTGGCGGGCGAAATCCTTTATTGCCAATTTTCCGAAAATTCTGTTCAATTACCCAGCTCATCGCCTTCGGCAATTGGCAAATACTCAAAACATTTACCGTATAACTAAACCATGCCCGTATGTGATTCGCACTACGATCAATCTTATGCAGATTTTCCACAAGTTTGGAAAATTTTGCAGGGAAGCGGATATATTCATAGTGCTTCTCCACGCCCTCAATACTTACGCCAATACCCACGGAGGCAAAATGACACCAAAGCTCCAAAACACGCTCGGGCAACACACTCAAATTTGTGTTGTACTCTAGCTCAATATTTTTCGCCGAATCAATTTCGACGAGACTCTCGAGAAGTTCCTGATGTTTCTTTTGTAAAAGTGGTTCACCGCCAGCAAAATAAATTCTCTTCAAATCTTTGAACTCGGAAGCTCGTTCGCGGAACGATACCTCCTTACTCCAATCGGATCGATCATAGGTCGCTACCACTCTTCCGTCTCGCTCCTCCAGCCGCACGAGGAGTTCACCACTTTCAAAAATCTCTCTTTCGCCAAAGCGATAGGCATCCTGATACCACGAGCTAGAAGATTCGGGCCCACAGTGCCGGCAACGTAGATTACAATTATTGTTAAAGCGAATATCCATTTCTTTAGTCGGAAACTTTTCAACTGCTAAAAATCCGTCGACGCTGGTGAATGATTCGACTCGCTGAAGTAAATCCTTTAGCTCACCCCGCTTTTGCGCCCGGGAAATTCGATGCGATCGTAATGAAAGCAAACCAACGTCCTCGGTGGTCCGGCAGCGCCAACAACCGCTAGGCCATTCCCCGCGCAGAAACAGTGCGCGCATTTCCCTGAGCTTCGGATGATTTAGCGTATCGCGGTGGTTCGTATCGCGGAAGTTCAGTCCTTTGCCATCCTCTCCCAGCAAAATCTTTTCCGCACCTTTTCCCTCGAAATTGCAACAGGGTCGAATGTCACCATCATTTTTCAGTGACAAATCCTCCCAAATAAACGGGCAAAAATGTGGGGCCGTTTTCATTCTTTGAGCGTAAAGAGAATTGCTAGCGGAGTCAACGTTCAGTGAGATTACCGATACTTGCCCCAAAAGGCATGTTGTTCAAACCTATTCTTAGAGATCGTGCGATTTACGGTATAGAGCATCTCATAATTTCCGTCTTCAAGGGCCACCAGGCCACCCTTGGCAGGATCGCCAAACACAATTTTATGGAGGCTCCCTGTTAAAATTGCATATCGATAGTTTGGGTAATTAGCGTCATTTACTCTCACGCCCTGGGGAATCGAATATTCCTCGTAGGACTCTCCCTTAACCAACCGTTCTGGATCGCCACTACGACCAGAAAACTCAATTTCTTGCTGGTTAAAAAAGGCCTCGGCTACATTTTTTAGTTCTTCATCGAGAGTTAATCCTTCTGTGATTAACTTGGAGCACAAAAAAGTCTCTCGGCCCTTATATTCACAGGTAAAATCCTGTTTTCGCAACAACTGCAATCGGTTTTTCCCCGCTTCATTCAGCGTCACCACCACTTCATTTAATCGTTTCCAATCGTAGGAAATCTGGCCATTGAAAGAGAGCATACCTGCGCCGGGCAGGCGAAAATTTTCTCCAGCCGAAACGCTGACAGACAAAAGAAGCCCCAAAACAGTAAGTGCCATTTTCATACAAAACTCCCGATTAAAGTAATTCGAGAAACCGTATCGAATTACGAAAACTCTATCGCTTATAACGGAAACCCAAAAGTATAATTCTCAAAAATTCCATTTTCTATTTTTTAAGGCGTTCGCTGTCCTCGTCTAGCATTTTTAACCAGACGTGCCCATCAACATTCTTCCCGTCAGGGGGTAGGTTATTTCGCCAAAATTTGTATTCCCCCGTTCGGCCAAGGCCTTTGGCAGCTAACGCCAACTGTACTCGCAACCAAAATGCGTCTTTCCCTGCGCTCCGGGATATCTCTTCAAACTTTTTTAGCCCTTCATAGACTCCCAAGCGAGAATCTCCCTGGATTCCATCTTGAACAAGCAGAGCTACATTCAAAAAAGCAATTTCATAGAAGGCTGGAGGGCGTGCCGTAAACTCACGGGGATATGAATATTTTGACCATTCTTCTTGAAAGACCCAGATAACTCTCTCATCTGGTTGAGGTCGACTAAAATAGTCCCTAAAAAAGTACGGGTCATATCCAGTGGAATAAACCAAACTTATATTGGCAGTTGCGCTCTTATTCAAATAAACATCTCTACCCACAATCCAATTTGGACACCATTCATTCGAATTTCCACCACAAATCGGGAACACTACAGTTCGCTTCTTGTCGCTGGCAATATTCAGAATACTTTGAATCGCGCCGCGCATGTCGGCCCGTGGCTCAATAAAATTACTATAATCACGAAAAAACGGATTTGGTAAAAACTGAAGAACAATAAAAAGGAGAGAAAATATTATCGACGGTATGAGGAGCAACTTTGGAGAAAACGATCGACGCAAAAGATGCGCCAGCCAAAAAATTACAAATGGCCAAGTACCCAGCAGATAATATGGATTTAACGGCCAATCGAGATAATAAGAAAAAAATGGTACCGCCACAAAGAAAATCAATCCCAATACGATCGCAAACAGAGTTGTTTCTTCCAGAAAGCGCTTTAGCCATCGCCAGTCTTTTTGGATCAAAATGCCAAAAACAATCACCACAGTTGCAAATGGGAGTACGGGAAGAAAAAATGACCTAGCAAAAGTTAGAAAAGTTTTTAAAGAAATTGAATTCAATAGTTCAAAAAAGGAAAAGTCCCCCAGCCGAGTAAACCTAGGTGGCGCT
>CAYZLH010000423.1:0-2866 GCA_964478795.1 uncultured Bdellovibrionales bacterium
CGGCATTGAAAGAATTGGACTTAGTTACCAATGAGCTCGCGCAACGCAAAGATGTAAAGGGCGTGCTGGTAACCAGCGCCAAGAGCGATATTTTTATTGCCGGTGCTGATATTAATTTGATCAAGGGTCTAAACACCTTAGAAGAGGCCTTTCAAGGATGTTCGGCTGGGCAGCAGGCCATTCATCGTTTCGCGAAATTACCCATGGAAAAAGTTGCGGCCATCAGTGGCGCCTGCTTGGGTGGCGGTTTTGAACTTTCCTTGGCGTGCACGAAACGAGTGGCCAGTGATGCCAAGGCGGTGAAGATTGGCTTGCCCGAGGTAATGCTCGGAATTTTGCCAGGCTTTGGCGGCTCGGTGCGCTTGCCCCGCTTGGTGCCACTGCCCACGGCCCTCGATATGATTTTGACCGGCAAACAAGTGGATGGCGTGCGCGCCTACAAAATGGGCATGGTAGATGCGTATCTGCCCCAACAAGACTTTAATGCGCGCGCTTTAGCTTGGGCTAAGGCCAATGCCGGTAAACCTGGTCGCCGCGTGCACACCTTCATGAACAAACTCATGGAGAGTCCCTTCTTGCGCCCGGTGATTTTTTCGCAAGCGCGTAAGCAAGTAATGAAACAAAGCAAAGGGAAGTACCCAGCGCCCCTAAAGATATTAGATCTGTTGTCGGACATTCACGGCTTGGAAATCGAAGAAGCATTGAAGCGGGAGGCCAAGGCCTTCTCTGTGGTGGCCGTGACGCCAATTTCCAAGCGATTGATCGAACTTTTTCAGCTTTCGGAGAGTGTGAAAAAAACGAACGGTGTGGGTCCGGAAGTAAAAGCCAAAAAAGTGGAACGGGCCGGAGTGTTGGGCGCGGGCGTAATGGGTGGCGGAATCGCCTGGGCCTTTGCTAATAAAGATATTCCTGTGCGCATGAGAGATTTGAACTGGGATGCCGTGGGTTTGGGTCTGCAGCAAGCGGGTGAGAACTTTGGTTTTCAGCTCAAAAAGAAACGCATGACCAAAAATCAATTCATGGGAAAAATGGCCCAAATTAGTGGTTCGTTGGATTTCCAAGGTTTCAAGACTATCGATGTAGTAGTTGAGGCCGTGGTGGAAAATATGGACGTAAAAAAGAAGGTGTTACAAGAATACGAAAATTATGTTTCCGATTCTTGCATTTTCGCCTCCAACACTAGTTCGCTCTCAATCACCGAGATGCAGTCGGTGGCGAAACGTCCAGAAAATGTGGCGGGATTTCACTTTTTTAATCCCGTTTCCCGGATGCCATTGATTGAAGTAATCGCGGGAGCAAAATCTTCGCCAGAGACAGTCGCAACTCTTTTTGAGTTGGCAAAAAAGTTAGGCAAGACTCCCATTGTGGTCAAAGACGGACCGGGATTCTTGGTAAATCGATTGTTGCTACCTTATATGAACGAAGCGATGTTCGTGCTTTGTGAAGGTGTGAGCATTGAACGAATTGATCGCGTGATGCTGGAATTTGGCATGCCGATGGGACCCATGCGTTTAGTAGATGAAGTGGGAATCGACGTGGGCGCAAAAGTAGCAAAAATTCTCAATAACGCCTTTGGGGCGCGAGCCGAGGCTGCTCCACTCTCTGATGTGGTGGTGAAGAGCGGTCGCTTGGGTAAGAAAAATGGCAAAGGCTTTTATCTCTACGAAAACGGCAAACAATTGGGCGTGGATGATTCCATTGTGAATCTGATTCCGAATCGTTCCAATCGCTCAGCTAATCTATCTGATGGCGAATTGATCCAGCGAATGATCTACCCCATGATCAACGAAGCGGCTTTGGCCTTGCAAGAGGGCGTGGTGAAGACGCCGGGCGAAGTGGATTTAGGGATGATTATGGGCACGGGCTTCCCACCCTTCCGCGGAGGTTTGCTGCGGTTTGCGGATAGCGAAAGCCCACAACGAGTGGTAGATGCGTTGGAAAAATTCTCTCAAGCAGGAGCTGGCGAGCGTTTGCGCCCCAATTCTGCGTTGAAGGAATTTGCGCGTAAGGGATCGTTCTACTAGGAGCTAAAGACGATGGGCGGTTTTTCTTCTTTCATTGGATTGCGCTATTTGCGGTCGAAGAAGAATAACGCCTTTCTTTCGCTGATTACTTTTCTATCCATTCTTGGCGTCACGGTGGGAGTGGCAACGCTCATCGTGATTCTTTCCGTGATGGATGGATTTGAAGGGGCGCTCAAGGGGCGATTGGCCCAAGGGGAATTTCATATCTTGGCCACTCGGGTGGCTGATGAAGAAGAACCATATTTCGAGTTTGGCACTGATCGGGTGAACGAAGTGTATTCGCTCAGCCCCGATATTCTCTCGGTGAATCCAGTTTTGAGTACTGAAGCGATCTTAAGAGCCGGGCGAAAAGTATCCGGCATGAGCATGCGCGGAGTTTCGGAAAGCCAAATGAGTGTTTTGGCCAAGTCTCTGATCGAGGCTGTGGATGGTCCAAAGGTGCTCTCGCGCGATGGTTTGTGGCTAGGAAAAGAATTGGCCTATCAGTTGGCCGTACTGCCCGGTGATAAAGTGCAGGTAATTTCTCCCACCGAAACTGAAGGACCCATGGAAAGTGTGCCGCGAGTGCGCGTGTTTCGCGTGGATGGAATTTTCAACAGTGGAATTCCTGAGAAGGATTTGCACACGGTCTATGCATCACTCGATGCCGTTCAAGAATTTTTGGCTAAGCCCGGAAAAGTGAATCGCATTGAAATCAACGTGAAAGAATTTGAGCATAGCGAACAAAGCGGCGAGTTGGTTCGGACATTTTTAGGGTCAGAATTTTTGGTCAAGGATTGGAATCAGCTCAATGCTCATCTTTTTGCCTCGTTAAAATTAGAGCGAATCACCATGTTTGTGAT
>CAYZLH010000424.1:0-2864 GCA_964478795.1 uncultured Bdellovibrionales bacterium
AGGCGCTGTGTGAAAAAATCTTTGCGTTCCAAAAGGCGATTTTGACGGCCACGCCAGACAATTTATTAGATTTTGCCAAATCAACTTAGGGCCGGTGCAAAGCGCGGCAAATGCTTCATATACTCAATTTGCTTATCCATCATGAGATCAAAAACACTTAGTAGATGATCGTGGGTGCGAGCGCCAGTATCAAACTGAAAAGCTGGTCCGAGTAAATCGATGGTGTGATGAATGGCCTCGACGGTGGAAAAGCAAAACTCCATGGGCTGTTTGCGCAGACGAAAATTGGAGGGGTGGGGGGGATCAAAGCAAATCTGTGGCAGCTGCTGCAGGTTCAGGCTTCTTTGCATCGTTTTGCGGGCATTCACCCAGGTGCCATCGATCACGAAAATCACGGGCACCTTATTTTTCGGCAAACGCTCAGCCCAGAGGGTAGGGTTGGTTTGGGTGAGGTTCATGGCTTGTTTTTCAGGGTACAGAACCACCGGGAAATAGTTTGGGTCAGCTAAAATTTCATTTACGCGGGCATCATGGGTGTAATTATAGCCGATGATGAGCTCAGAGTTCTTTAGGCAAAGATGCGAGAGGCGACCGGTGGCGATGTGTTTTCTGGCCTCGCGGTATTGAATTAGAATCACGAATTTGATCTTTGGGTCGAAGGCTTGGATGTGACGACAGTAACAATTCTGCTTCCAAAAGAAACAAATGTGACAGCGTTGGCGATATTGGCGAAGATCCATGAGATAAATGATACCAGGAAGTACGGAGGGTGAAAAAGTGGAATTCAAATTAGAAGGGGAAGAATTTATTCTTCTGCAATCTCTGCTGAAGGTGGCGGGTTGCGTAGGTTCCGGAGGCGAAGCAAAAGTGGCCATTGCCTCGGGCGAGGTGCTGGTGGATGGAGTGGTGGAAACTCGCCGTGGCAAAAAAATCCGCGCCGGTCAGGTGGTTTCGTTTGGTGGGAAAGAGATTCGGGTGACGACTTGATCCGGTTTTAGCCAACTAGATCAAAATGGAAATAAGATCATTGTTGTTCTCCGAAGGTTGATCATTTTTCCCGTTTAGGCAATTCGCCAGTGTAGGGATATGCTCTGTATGGGCGGGGAAGTATTTGAATGCTGACCAGCCTTAAGCGATTGTGATAGACTCCATCAATGTCTATTGAATCATAACAAGTACTGCGATTCCTGTTAGCAAAATATGCTCGTGAATGGGGTCCGAGCCTGCCAAGCCAAGAATGAGGCTGACTTTGGAAGCGATACCGTCATTTCCGGCCAAGACGGCGACCCTTACCCAACCAATGTGCTGTGAGCGATGTGCTTCGATTGGCATTGGGTTTTCATTCTTTTGAACTCCGATATTTTAAGTGCTTATATAAAAAGTAAATCATTGCAGAACAAGCAAAAGTAGAAAGGCCGGTTAAATATACTTTTTGACTGAACTGAAAAAGAAACGTAATGCAAACAACAATTCCGAGAAAGGGCAAGATCGGAATCGTTCCTAAAGTAAAAGGTACTCGAAACGGCCGATTCTTCCGAGGTTCCGTAAACCGCAAACGAGTGAGAGCCGCATTGACGCTAATAAACACAATCATTGTAGTAAAAGAAGCTATGCTAGCCAACGTTTCGACTTTTCCAAATGGCAGCAGAAGGATGGCAGACAGCAACGCGACAAGTGCCGCTACCCATGGCGTCTTTTGTTTTTTCAACGTTTTCGAAATAATTTGCGGTAAAGAATTATCCTTTGAAATTCCATAGAGAACTCTACTGGCAGTGACTAAGGCTATCAAGACCGTGTTAGCAGTGGAAAAGAGGGCGATTCCTCCCAAAATTCCAGCGAGATTACGAGAGTTTTTTAAGGAAGCATCTAAGAGTGCTGATTCAGTTTGAGCCAATTGTTCTGCAGGCATAAGGGCCACGGCAGCAAGACTAACGAGAATATAAAGTACCGTAGACAAAAAAATGCTTAGGAGGATGGCGCGTGGAATATTTTTTTCTGGCGCTTTGGTTTCTTCTGCAAGGCTTACAATATTTTCGAAACCCAGAAATGCAAAGATGATTAAGGCTGCGCTGGAAACTGTCGCAAGTGTAGGAATCGTTGATAGAGCGTTTCCAAATTCAGGTCGTTTCCAGCCAAGCCAAATGAATAGAATTAAGCCTAACACTTCGATAACGGTAAAAACCGCATTGATCCAACTCGATTGCCGAATTCCAATAATATTGATGCCGGTGAACGCAATCAAAACGCTGCTGGCCACAACAAAGCGCGGAAGAGTGATAAAGTATTGCAGATAACTCGCGAAAGCGAGAGCGACAGTAGCCGCAGATGCGCAACCCGCAAAAACAACTACAATTCCAATCGTAGCTGCCAACCATCGCTGGCTTGAAAACGCGTTTCGCAAAAAAATAAATTCTGCACCAGCCGTTGGATACATGGTTGCAAGCTCAGCATAAGACAAAGCCGTCAATAACGCTGCAATGCCTGCTAGCAGAAATCCCTGCCAAAGACTTTCTCCGGCAATTCCCGCAGCCTGCCCGATGATCGAATAGATTCCGGCTCCTAGAATCATTCCGGTACCGTAGAAGGTAAGCATTGGTAATCCGAGCGAGCGATTAAGTGCCATCAGGCTAAATATTGAGTTTTCGTGTTAACCCAATTCAAAAATTCGATTATTGGTGGTGTGCCCGAAATCCGGCTCTCTTCTTTTCCACGATAAAAAATTACAATTGTTGGGATTCCTCTAATACAAAACTTTTGCTCCACACTCGGATTCGTTGCGGTGTCGACTTTGCCAAAAACAACTCTACCTTTTAGTTGCTTAGCGGCTTCAATAAATATTGGAGAAAATGTTCGGCATGGACCAC
>CAYZLH010000425.1:0-2849 GCA_964478795.1 uncultured Bdellovibrionales bacterium
CTCATGCCCTTCTGCCGCAATGTGATCGTCCTTCGCGGCGGCATGGGCATTAAGGGAATGACCACGAACGACGAAGACTTCGTGACCCATATGTTTACGGCAGATACCAAGAGTTTCTTATTGGTATTCACCAATCTAGGAAAGGTTTACTGGTTGAAGGTACACCAAGTTCCGGAAGGTACGCGTACCTCCCGCGGAAAAACTTTGGCTGGCCTGCTCAACCTCTCTAACGTGGAAAAAGTTTGTTCCGTACAGACCATTCATAGCTTTGAAGGCAAGGGTACCATCGTGATGGCCACCAAACAGGGCGTGATCAAAAAGACGGAACTTGCCGCATTTTCGAATCCGCGCGCGGGTGGAATTATCGCGCTCACCGTAAATCCAGGCGACATTTTAGTGAATGCGTCTTTTAGCGAAGGTGACAGCGATGTGCTCCTCTGCTCGAAGAATGGCATGAGCATCCGTTTCTCCGAAGAAGATGTACGCACCATGGGCCGCGTGGCCGCCGGTGTTCGCGGAATGGACTTAGAAGAGGGCGATGAAGTGGTGGGAATGTCGATTCTCTCCAAAAAACAAAAGCTCGATATTTTGTCGGTAACTAATTCCGGCTATGGCAAACGTACGGATTCTGATGAATATCGCGTACAAAGCCGCGGCGGTAAGGGAATCATCACCATGAAAACTACTGACAAAAACGGTGAAGTTATTGGGGTGAAAGCCGTCTCCGATCACGACGATCTCATGGTGATCACTGATAAGGGCCAAGTAGTTCGGATCCGAATTCGAGAAATCTCCACCATGGGTAGAAACACTCAAGGGGTCCGTTTAGTTCGACTCAAAGACGGCGAGAAGGTTGTGGCTTGTCAAAGTCTAGCGGAGAAAGAGTTAGACGATGCTGGGGATGCCGCTCCTCCCGCGGAACCAGTGGCAGAACCGACGAATGAAGAATAAAAAATTTTGGGGAACGGTTAGCCGCCTAATCCCCTTAATTTTCATCCTCGGCTGTAACGCCAACAGCCCAGAAAATAAATTTTTTCTGGCTGAAAAACTTTTAGAAGACAAAAAGTACGATGCCGCCATCAGCGAGTTCCAAACCATTGTGGAAAAGTCGCCCTATTCTCCTATTGGGATTGAAAGTCAGTTGAAAATCGCTCAGATCCAACATCTCTATTTGGGACAATCGCAAGAGGCCATCTCCGCCTATCGCGAACTTTTGAAGCGCGTGAAAGACGCCAAACAACAACGAGAAATAGAAAAGGTCCTGGCTGACCTACAATTTCAGTCCGTACAAGATTACGACCAAGCGATTTCTTCTTATAAAAAGCTTATTCAAGAAGACGGATTTAAAGAAGACGCCGAAGCGCTCTACTTCCGCCTTGGCCGGTCGTTGTTTTTAAACGCGAAATTTGATGATGCCGTAAAAATGTTTGATACCCAGAAAGAGCGCTTTCCCACCGGATCGCTTTTTTGGAAGGCGGAGCTGGAAGCGGCCAATTCCTTAAGTGCCAAGGGGAATTGCGCGGAAGCCATCAAGCGGTTCGATAAAGTGATCGCCGAAGGGAAAGAAGAAACTAAGGTTTTGGCCATATTTTCAAAAGCTTCGTGCCTGGAAGAACAAGATGAGTTAGATAGCGCCTACGAATTGTTTTCTTCCATCAAAAGTTCCTATCCGTCGCCAACGGTGGTGGAGTTGAAGATGCAGAAGATCAAAAGACGAAAAATTTTGAGAAAAAGCTAATGGCTTCGCCCCACAAAAAACTACTGACTCAACTGTATATAAGTATCGTGATCTGCGCTGTCCTAGCCTTTGGTGCCAGTTTTTATCTATTTGGAATTATTGGCGGATTCATCTCTTTCGGTAGTGCATTATGCCTTGCGTTAGGGTTTTGGTTAACGGAATCTCTGGTGGGCATCATGACAGGTGTAAAAAAAGCCAACTCTTCAGCCATTGGCCTACTATTTTTAGGCAAACTCGGCTGGTGGTTAGGGATTTTTTTTGCTGCGCGCCTCATTCCCGCAGGAAGTGAAAAGGCCTTAGCCATTGGTTTTGGTTCCTTCTTACTAGCCATTCTGGTGGCGGCAATTTCTCACTTTGGCTTGCCCAAAATATCTGATGCCGGAACCAGCTGAATCCTTGACGCAATTTCTCGGCCCATGATACTGGATGGCCTACAAGGAAAACACTTGCAGCTCGACGGTGAATTGCTAAAAAAAACCGGTGTCTTCGCCTTCGTTTCTGCGGAATTACTTACCACCATTGGTGGTGGATATTTTGTGGGTAAGTGGCTTGATGGGAAACTGCAAACGACCCCAATCCTTGGAGTGAGCTTGGCAACTCTTGGCCTGGTTTACAGTGTTTGGCGAATTCTTCAGCTTTCGAAAGAATGGTTGAAGAAAGGATAAAGGAATCGAAATGGAAGGTCACTTTAGTTGGTTTCATTTTGTACCGGGCTTTCAACATTTGGAAGCTCATGTAGCTGCGGCACTCTTTGTATCTATTCTACTCGGAATTTTTGCTGTTTTCGCCAGAATGTCTTTGGCGCGAAATAAGGATTATTTAGTACCTCCTGCCCGCTTAAGCTTTTTGAATTTTGCCGATGTGATTTCGGAGATGCTTTACAAGCTAACGCAGTCGGTTCTCGGCCACGATGCTAAGGAATTTTTCCCCGTTATCGCTTCGCTCTTTTTGTTTATCTTCGTAAACAACCTTTTGGGCCTACTGCCTGGATTCGTACCGGCCACAGATAACGTAAACACCACCTTGGCCTGCGGTATTTTTATTTTCGTCTATTATAACTACCGAGGCTTCAAATCTTCTGGCTTGGCTTATTTAAAGCATTTCTTCGGCC
>CAYZLH010000426.1:0-2839 GCA_964478795.1 uncultured Bdellovibrionales bacterium
GTAAAAAACATCGTGACGCAGCGTCAGCACTTGTTTCATTTCAAAGGGGGACTCAGCAGTCTTTAAGATAAAGTTTTCTGAAGCCTGAAAAACTTCCACTTTGCATTGAAAGTGGCGCAGAGGAAACTGACGTGCTTTCAAATATTTCACGGGGTTTAAACTCTTCAGGGCTCTAAGAGGCTTGCGCGCTTTGAATCTCGATACTCTCGCGAGTTTGCTTGATCGAATCGCTGTAATCATGGGATATTTCCTCCTAGACTCAGAGTCCCATACAATATAACACTATTACTGTTAAGACTTGGTTAGTTTCCTGTGGCGGATTTATAAGTATTTGAAAGTAAAGAGATTTTTGTGATCAAAACCATTCTTTTCGATCTTGACGGAACTATTATTGACACCGAACCTCAGGCCTACCAAGCCATTCTCGAGGTCACCAAAGAATGGGGAGTGGGTGTCACCAAAGACGATGCGGCGTCGGTGGCGGGAAAAAAATGGGAGGTAGCCTTTGATCTTCTATTCGCCAAACACAAAATGCCCCTTTCGAAAGAGGAATCTTCCCGCGCAATCATTCGGCGTTACCAGGAATTGGTGCGCGACAACCCCACCATCATCCCGGGAGCGGCGGCGGCCATCGCAGACTTTGCCCAGCATTTCCAGCTCGCGCTCGTTTCCGGCTCTCATCGCGCAGATATCTTGTGGGCCTTAGATCACCTCAACGTACGCCAACATTTTTCCGTAATTTTAGGCGCGGAAGATTATCCCTTAAGCAAGCCGGCTCCAGACGGGTATTTGAAAGCGCTGGAGTTATTGCCGTCCCAAGCCGAACACGCGCTTATCTTTGAGGATTCCTCGGCGGGAATAGCGTCGGCACATGCGGCGAAGGTGAAGGTAGTGGCCATTTCTAGCACCAATCATTTTCAGCATGATCAATCTTCAGCCCATGCCATCATTCCTGATTTTCGCGGCATTGATGCAAAATGGGTGAAAAAAACTTTCGGAGGTTGAGGTGGGCACAAAAATTTTTCGCGCGCAGACAGCGGACGGAATTCGGTGGGGAAAAGCAGAATCCGAGAAGTTATTTTGGTTAGAAATTCGGGCGGAATCGCTGGCGGATTTTATAGTAAGCGATGGCAAATCGTCGCGGGCGATTCCTCATCAGGCAGGCGAGTCTTTTGAGTATTTGTCTCCTGTGACGGCACCCTGTCAGATCATTTGTCAGGGGAAAAACTATCTAGATCATTTGTTAGAAACTGGAGTGCAGCCCAAAGACAAAGACTACAATATTTTATTCACGAAGGCGGATTCCTCTCTCGCCCCGCCCATTGGAAATTTGCCGATCCCCCAGGGCGTTCGTCTGTTGGATTATGAAATAGAAATGGGATTGGTGATTGGAAAAAATATTTCGATGGATAGTCGAATCGAGGCGTCTACTCTTTCCTCCTATGTGGCTGGAGTGGTGATTTGTAATGATTTCTCTGCTCGCGATGTGCAGGTTCCGCAGCGGCAATGGTTTAAGGGGAAAAGTTTTCGCGGGTTTTGCCCGGTCGGTCCTTTTTTGTATTTATTCGACTCTACGGATGTGGCCAAGTTGCTTGAGTTTGATTTGGAACTAAAGGTGAATGGTGAAGTTCGTCAGAAAGCGAACACCAAACAACTTATGCATCGCCCGTTAGAGACGCTGCAGGAAATTCAGACGATCTTTGATCTTCGGGTTGGCGATCTTTTGTTGACGGGAACTCCCGGCGGAGTAGCCATGAAAGTAAAGCCCAAGAATTGGTTTGAAGAAGTGATGAACAGCACACAAGGTGATAAAGAGCGATTTCAGAAGTTTGTGGAAGACCAGGTGGCAAGCGGCAGGTATTTACGTAAGGGTGATGTGGTTGAATCTGCGATCACTCATCCTGAGGGAATCCATTTAGGGACTCAGCGGATTCGAATATCCTGACAAATGCGCAACTCAATGTTTTGGCCGCAGGACGTTTGGCAATAAAAAAGGCGAAGAATGAATTCTTCGCCTTTTTTCATTATGGGAATTCGAGACTACCAGCGATCTCGACCACCACGATCGCCACCGCGTCCACCGCGATCGCCACCGCCGTATCCACCACGGCCACCGCCGCCTCCGCCACGTCCGCCACCGAAACCGCCGCCACCTTCACGGGGTGCTTGAGGACGAGCTTCAGAAATATTCAAGGCACGGCCATCCATTTCTTGTCCGTTCAATTTATCGATTGCCGCTGTAGCTTCAGCATCGGAAGCCATTTCTACGAACCCGAAGCCTTTGCTTCTTCCAGAATCACGATCCACGATCACTTTCGCAGATTCCACGGTTCCAGCCACGGCAAAGTGCTCAGCTAGTTTGCTATCCGTAGCAGAATACGGAAGGTTGCCTACATACAGTTTCTTACCCATTGTCATTTGCTCCTACAAGGATCCTCGCAGGAGAGTATCAGAGGTATCTTCAAGCTCATTGCGATCGGTATCCGGTTAACGTCCAAGATCCATTCTATAACAGCACCCCGCGCGGTTCTAGAGAGAAATTTCGCGAATCCTAGCGGATAATTCTTAGCTAATTTGGGCCACTTTTTTCAATGGAACACGGTTTCCATACCCTAAGTGCCTGATTTTGCTAATGAGGTGCGGTTGCGCCATGCATTGTGCGAAAAATGTTTTACACTAGACAACATGAAGTCCTCATTCTTCCAAACAGGTCCCAAACTTCCTAATACCTATCGCTCGGATCGACTGCTACAAGATCTGATTCAGGCCCAGTTAGAGCCAGCCCAGCGAAAAAAAGCAGAAGCGGAATTGGAAAGTTTAGGCGAGCGTTGTGCTACGG
>CAYZLH010000427.1:0-2835 GCA_964478795.1 uncultured Bdellovibrionales bacterium
GATGGCAGCGTTTTGCATGTGACCAACGGGAAGTTTCCTCTTTCCATCGGCGCTCGGGTAACCATTGGTCATAAGGCGCTTCTCCATGGTTGCACCGTGGGCGATGATTGTTTGATTGGAATGGGGGCCATTCTGCTCGATGGCGTAGAGGTTGGGGCCGGTTCCGTGGTGGCTGCTGGTGCATTATTGCCGCCCGGAAAGAAATATCCGCCCAATTCTTTGATTTTAGGTGCTCCCGCAAAGGCCGTACGCACCCTGACCGCCGATGAGCAGGCGGAAATGATTGATCAAGGGTGGAAAAACTACCATTCCTATGTGGCCGAATACCGAAAATCGCTCGAAATTACCCGGGCCTAAATAGGGAAAATCCCTCGGGAACAGTGAGTCAAAAGCGCTTTTCCATAGAGAGATGGTATGCTATTGTGAAGCATGAATTCACCACAAAATTCTACACCTTTCCGTGAGACTCTAACCTTTGATGATGTGCTGCTTTTGCCTGGGCATAGCTTAGTGCTACCCAATCAAGTGAGCCTACAAACCAAGCTAACCAAGAAGCTAACTCTAAACGTGCCCGTCTTGTCCGCGGCGATGGATACCGTAACCGAATCGGCCACGGCGATTTCCATCGCCCAAGAGGGGGGAATCGGCGTTATTCACAAAAATATGAGTATCGAGGATCAGGCCTTTGAAGTGTCGCGAGTGAAAAAGAGCGAGAGCGGGATGATTTTAGATCCCATTACCGTTTCTCCGGCGCAACCTGTTCGTGAAGCCCTCCGCTTGATGGCTACGTATCGAATCTCCGGGGTTCCCGTTACTAAAGACGGTCAGCCGCATGGTCCATTGGTGGGAATTATCACCAACCGCGACGTGCGCTTCCTGCAAGATGAAAGCGCCCCGGTTTCCGAATATATGACCAGTGAAAATTTGGTGACTTGCCCCGAAGGCACCGATCGGGTGGAAGCCAAAAAACTTCTGCACAAACATCGAATTGAAAAACTTTTAGTAGTAGACAGCAAAAATAATCTGAAGGGCTTGATCACTATTAAAGACATCGAAAAATCGATGAAGTATCCAATCTCTAATAAAGATTCCTTTGGCCGACTCGTCGTTGGTGCTGCAGTTGGCGTGAGTCCGGAAGTGATGGATCGCGCCGCGGCTTTGGTGGAAGCCGGTGTGGACGCATTGTTTGTGGATAGTGCTCATGGGCACTCCCAAGGAATTTTGGATTTAGTAAAACAATTAAAGAAAAAGTTTACCGTAGAAATTGTGGCTGGAAACGTGGCCACCACTGACGGGACTCAAGCGCTCATTGATGCGGGCGCCGATTGTGTAAAAGTCGGAATTGGTCCTGGATCCATTTGCACCACTCGAGTGGTGGCTGGTGTGGGCGTGGCCCAGTTATCTGCCGTAATGGATGCCTATTCCGTGGCCTCGAAACACAATATTCCGATTATTGCTGATGGTGGGATTAAGTTTTCTGGAGACGTGGTGAAGGCCCTCGCGGCTGGTGCCAACTGCGTAATGCTCGGAAATCTTTTTGCGGGTACCGATGAGTCTCCCGGTGAGTTGGTTCTTTATCAGGGTCGCTCTTATAAGGTGTATCGCGGAATGGGTTCAATGGCAGCCATGCGTATGGGGTCCAAAGATCGCTATGCCCAAAGCGGCACCGAGGATTCAAAGCTAGTGCCCGAGGGTATCGAAGGTCGCGTTCCATACCGCGGTACTATCTCCGCCGTTGTCCATCAGTTAATGGGTGGACTCCGCAGTGGAATGGGCTATGTGGGAGCAGCCAACCTTATTGAGTTGAGAGAAAAGGCTAGATTCGTAAAAATATCGTCTGCAGGTTTGCGGGAAAGTCATCCGCATAACGTAGACATTACGAAAGAGGCTCCTAACTACTGGATGGGTTCCTAAGCGGATAAGAATTTTTGAAGGGAGATGGATCTCTCTTCATGGATAGTAACAAGGAAGTTTTATGCAGCTGAAAGAATTTACTGCTGGTCAATACGACGATAATTACATTGTCATTTGCAATCGGGAAAACCGTAAACAAGAGCTCTTCAAAAGAGATGAGTTCGAAATCGTAAAATTTATCAAAAAAAATGAGCAAGAAAGTTTGCTTGGCTTACTTTTGCCCAATATTGGGGTTGCAAAAAAAGATCACATCATTGTTTGTCTTAGTGTCTTAAAAAAACTAAAACGAATGCAACTCGTAGATGTTAGTTCGCTCACGGGAAAAAAATTAAATTCGGACACTGGCACCGTCGAAATTGATACGAAGAAAGTTCGCCTTGAACTTTCTGGACTGCAGGGGATTTCTGCCTTCGCATTCAAAGTCTTTGAAAAGGCGTTGGCTTGGACGGGCCCTACCGTGTTTTTACTTTTTGTTCTGTTGGCCGCATCTTTCGGTTTTGTTTTTTTTCCATTTCAGGCAGTTGATGGCGCATTTCACTACGAAGGCGTTTCCTATTGGAAATTACGACTCACTCTTTACGGTACTTTAACCTTGGCGTTTTCCTTGAGATCGATCGTACAGGCAACATTTCTTAAATCTTTGGGTCGAGAAACTTACTATCACGGCGTATCCGTTTTTTTTCCGTTTTTACCCCCGCTTTCCGCTTTGCGCCATTCCTTATGAATCTTCTTAAAGATTTGCTGGCAAACACGTTGAGTCATAACATATCAAACGGATCACTGAAGTCTTTCCACTTTCATCCCGCAAAATTCGCCTCCACCAAGATTCCCCTTCAACACCCGCCTTCTCGACGGCATCCTTTGCCTATGCGACGACCAATCCGGATACCGTGGGCCACTCTCCTGATTTTTCTGGGATTC
>CAYZLH010000428.1:0-2822 GCA_964478795.1 uncultured Bdellovibrionales bacterium
TATGAATACGGCGCGGACCCAACGGAAATTAACGTTTCCCGTGATCAAGTTACCGCCGATAAAATTGAACAAGTGCTCTATCACGTGGGCGATGATGAAAAGCCGGCGGCGCTCATGGGCGTGTGTAAAAAACATTGTAAAGAAAATGGCAGCATTATTGTGTTCGTGAACTACAAAGAACGAGTAAGCTGGGTCGCCGCGCTGATGACCAAAAATGGAATTCCCGCCCAAGGCCTCTCCAGCATGCTTCGCCAAGAGAAGCGCAATAAAACCATCGAAGGCTTTAAAACGGGTAAGTTCCGTGCACTGGTGGCCACCGACGTGGCTTCGCGGGGCCTCGATGTGGACGATATTTCTCTGGTGGTGAACTATCACCTCCCCGAAGAAGCAGCCACCTACGTTCACCGAATCGGCCGCACCGCCCGCGCCGGTCGCGATGGAATCGCCGTAAATATTTGCAGCTCTGAAGACGCCTACAACCAAATGCGCGTGGAAGAGTTCCTTGGCAAAAAGATCCCTGTGCAGTGGTTTGGCGACGATGAATTACCGAAAGATGTGCTCTTCCCTGCTCGACACGAGCAAGAAGACGACGACGAGGCCGAAGGCGAAGGCCGCGATGATCGCCATGGCCGTGACCGCAACCGTGGTCGAGATCGAGGGGATAGAGGAATGCGTAAAGACCGAAAAGATGGCCGCGACAGTCGCGGGCGTGACCGCAACCGTGAACGTGGTCCGCGGGAAGAGCGCGCGCCCCTTGGCGCCCCAGTACCTGTAAGCGACGAAATAACTGCCGTGATGGAAGTATCCGCTGAGGTTCGCGCTCCACAGGAAGTGCGTAGCCCCCGCACTGATCGTCCTCGTCGTGAGCGCACCGAACGTCACGACCGCCCGGAACGCGGACGTGGACGTGACCGACAAGATCGCCGCGATGGTCGTCATTCGCGCCCGGTTCCCGCCGATGCTGCAGCCCCAGTGAAACCCACGGAACTTCCATCGCCAATTACTGGCAATCCGGTGATTTACGATATGAAAACTGG
The DNA here is from genome assembly GCA_964478795.1 of uncultured Bdellovibrionales bacterium. Classification (GTDB taxonomy): domain Bacteria; phylum Bdellovibrionota; class UBA1018; order CAIPTA01; family CAIPTA01; genus JAKFYM01. Next base: position 1,038 of record CAYZLH010000428.1, read on the forward strand.
TCGACCAAAAAATCGCTCGGATGATGAGTTTCGCAAAACGGTACGCGCCTACGAAAGCCGGTTAAAATCCGACGAACAGAAATTTTCTGGAAAGAAAAAAGCGGCGCCTGCTATCATTAAGAAAATAAGCTCGAAGGTGACCGCCCTTTTTGGCAGCCGTGGAAAGTAAAATTTCTTTGGTGGCCTCTTCGATTTAGCAGAATCGAAAATCTGGGCCACGGAAGGAATATGCACGGTAATTCGCCATTATTGTCCATTTTGTTTGTGTTCGCCGCGGCTTTGGCCAGCGCCACAGTGCTGGCGCGTTTTAAACAACCCACAATTATAGGCTATATTTTAGGTGGAATGCTCATTGGCCCCCACGGCTTTCACTTGGTGCCCTATGAAAACGTGGAACTTCTAGCTGAATTGGGAATTGGCTTGTTGATGTTCACCATCGGCGTGGAACTTTCCATCAGCCAACTATTGCGAGTTAAGGGCATCTCCATTCTCGGCGGCTCCATTATCGCAATTTTCCCAGCCATCATTTGTGTGAGTCTAGCCGGCCTATTTCGCTGGACCATTCCCGAAAGTCTCGTGTGGGGACTCGTGATTGGCCTCTCATCTACGGTGGTAGTGCTGAAACTCTTGGCGGAACGGGGCGAGGTGGGATCTACCTATGGCAACGTTTCCACGGGAATTCTACTTTTCCAAGACGTTATATCGATTCCGATCCTCGTATTACTTCCCATGTTGGCCATTCAGGGCTCATTTCAAGAACAAGCCGCTCAGGTGGGATTTACGATTTTGCGATTGGTCGCCTTCCTCGCGATTATCTATATCTTGGGGAGATTTTTGATCCCTCGCTTTTTGCGTTTTGTAGCCCACACCCACAGCAAAGAACTCTTTTCTCTCTCTATCCTAAGTATCACCTTGGGTATTGCCGCAATCACCAACCAGGCGGGCTTGAGTTTGGCTCTCGGAGCCTTTGTGGCTGGACTGTTAGTGAGCGAAAGTGATTTTGGCAACCAGGCGGCCAGCGAAGTCTTGCCGTTAAAGGATTCTTTTAGCGCGATCTTTTTTGTGAGCGTGGGCATGCTCCTCAATTTTTCCTATTTTCTCGAAAAGTGGCCCGTGTTCACCGTGGGCTTGGCCGTCATCATGGTCTGCAAGTTTTTTGTGATTTTGATCGTTTGTTTTCTCTTTCGTTACCCTTCAAAAGTGTCGGTCTTTGTCGCCCTGGCTCTCTCGCAAATTGGGGAGTTCGGCTTTTTAATTTTGATGGCGGCCAAAAAGAATTCGCTGATTTCCGATAGCTCCTATCAGCGCTTGCTGGGAATTTCTATTCTTTCCATTATTGTAACGCCTTATGCCCTGAAGCTTTACCCGCGCGTGAAAAAGATTTTCGCCTTTGCCAACAAGTTAGACTGGATCGCCCGCGAAGTAAAAAAGAGTCCCGACCCCACGTCCGTAGAAAACGGAGTAGACACCTCCGATCACGTAATTGTGTGCGGGTATGGTCCGGCGGGATCCATTGTGGCCAAAAATATCCAGGGTCAAGGTTACCCCGTGGTGGTGGTAGATCTGAACTATCGGGCGATTCAACAGTTGAAAGCCGCCAAACAGTTTGCCGTTTATGGCGATTCTTCTTCGATGATTGTATTAGAGGCCGCCGGAATTCACCGTGCGAAATTGTTAATTGTGACCATCCCGGATCCACAGGCGATGCAATCCCTAATTAAAAAAGTGAAGCGACAATTACCCAATTTACCGGTGATTATGCGAGTGAAGTATATGAGCGATCGC
>CAYZLH010000429.1:0-1759 GCA_964478795.1 uncultured Bdellovibrionales bacterium
GATTAAATAGACTAAAGGCCGAACGTTCATTTGAGGTTCCTTTGCCAGCGCTCAAAATATTTTTTCGCTAACAATGATAAGCCCGTCACTTTTAGAACGGACCGGAATTGCCCCTCGATGATTTCTGTCTGGGGATTTGCCAATTTGCAAACAAAGTCGTCGCCGCCTCTTGCTAAAAAATCTTTCGACGAGATACGCGCAGGCTTGCCTTCCGAAAAGCGAATGGAACTATCAATTTTCATTTCAAACTCATGAAAGGCCAGAATGTTTCCTGATACTTCGGCCTTGAGTTTGGGGCGATTTTTCTTCGGAAATTGATAGGACAAATCTTTGCTATTGTAAAAAATGTAACGAATTTTTTGGAGCACGGCTCGAGCCTCGAGCGGTTTGGCCAAAAATTGATTGGCTCCCATTTCCATGGCTTTTTGAATGGCCTTTGGATCTTTCGTTCCGCTCAGCACTAGTACCGGGATGCCGGTTAGAATTCGATTCTGTTTGCGAAACTGTAGGAAGGAGAATCCGTCGTGCTCTGGCAGGCCCAAGTCGAGAATCACCAGATCAGGTTTGGATTTTTGCAGAAGACCAATTGCTTTTTTCACGGTTTCAGCCGAAACCGTTTCACAACCGACAGTTTCTAAAACTCTCTTTAGAAGAATGGTCTGAGTTTCATCATCATCCACAAGCAATATTCTTTTACCGCTGATGCTCATTCAGTTAATTCTACCGACCCACTGCTGCAAAGGCCAATGGAATGACAGGAAAGGCCGGTAAGTTTTTTATGTCTGCCGGGAGACAAGGTTTATCGGGAGCAAAGGTAGTTAGTTCTTGATAGTCGATGGTGCATTCGACACGCTACCAAGTTACTATCGAAGGCATCTAGTTCCTGAATCTCTACTTTTTCTTCGCCCGATTGCCTATTTCGCGACTTAATTCGGCACCGGTCCGAGCAGCCGTTAAGGACGCTCACAAAGTCCATGTTGGCCTTCGGATATCAGCTTATACAAGATTTGAGCAGTATGCCCCGAACTCGCGACATACTGCTCAAATGATGGAACTATTTAGTGGCTCAACTTACTTTTTAAAGAATCCAATTCCTAAATTCTCTGCGTCCAACGAAAACTCTTGTACTACTTCTTGGCCGGGTTCCTGTAGATAGGGACCAGAATTTTCGCGCTGGCCATTGATATCTAGATACATTCCATCTTTTGTAGGTAGCAAAGTGATCCAGAAAAATTGTTCTTCTTTCTCACTATATCCTCTACCTTGTTTGATCGTAATCACCCAGACTCGATCGACAGTTTTTACCAGCTCATAAGAAATCTGAAACTGATCTCTATCGAGAAACTGCTCACAGCCACTATCGCTGAACGCTTCATAGGTGTAGTGGCCCTTGCCATTTTCATGAAAATTATACTGAGATCTTACATAGGTTTCTTGGCCAAACTCATCGGTGGCTTGTCTGCTAAAATAGCATTCAGATCTCAGATTGGTATTTAGCAGCAAGTTGTGGCGCTCAGGATTATCGGGATTCTCAGGATCCGTGGGAGTCTCAGGGTCCACAGGAGTTTCGGGATCCGTGTCTACGGGGGGATCAGTGATTTCATCTTCAATTGTGATGGAATCTAGATCGGCGCCTAGTCCGCTCGATTGTGCAGGCAGCTGTGCATCTCCACCTTTCTTTCCACATCCAGGAAAGCTAATAGCGGCTAGCAGAGCGAGAGAGAGTAGCTTTAAGGTGATACAATTTTTCATAAAAACT
>CAYZLH010000429.1:1769-2822 GCA_964478795.1 uncultured Bdellovibrionales bacterium
CCCCAAGGAATCGCAAGTCTAAGGCCAAGAAAAATCAGGAGCAATTTCAATTGTCTTTTACTAACCCGTATCTCACCGGATACGATTATGTATCAATAAGGAGTCACTCTTTGTTCATTCATCGAATTGCCGAGTTAATATTTCGGGGAGAAACACAGTGAGGTGCCGCGCGATTGCTCTCCTCACTGCCGTGCTTTTTTTTCTTCCGCTGCACGAGGCAAGTTCGGCCAAAAGAAAGCGCTGCACCTGGAATGATGACTTTACTTTCTTTGGCAGCGATTGCGATTATTTAGACATTCGTAATTCCGTGGGTCACTCCGTGGTTTCCATGGGGGAAATTGTGCGATTTAATCCTGCGGTCTTGCCTACTGAGAGTACTCCACTGGGTTTCGAATTGAATGCCCACAGTAAGGGGCAGGGTCCGCAAGAGAGTCAGACGGAAGTGCAGCTGATCAAGGGATTAAGTTTTTTTGGCTTAGGAATCGGTACTTGGAACACGGGTTCCATGGTGGGCTCTGATTTAGCTGCACTTTTTGAAGGCACCCCTTATGAAGCTGGATTTCGGGAATATGATAGCCTTACCCCCTACCGAACAGGGTTTCGCATTGGCGGGGCCGTACAACTCCCCTTTCGATCGGTCAAGCATCGCTTTCGAATTCGACTGGGATTTACCTACGGTCAAGGCAAGGTGCAAAGCGAATTGAGTGTTGGCCGAGGGATTGTGATCGATCTAAAAGGTTTTCATTTCGCCTATTCTGCCACGAGAGAAGATCTTAGCCCGGGGCGCATTGTCGGCGTAGAAACAGATTCCTACACCGTGGGTTACAGTATTAAAAATCTCCACATAAATTTTTCTAGGATGGAGATTACGTCGGCGGTGGAGCTGGAAGGAAGTAATCTTTTTTCTGTGCGGTATTCCGATGATTCTGTCGCCATCTTAGCATCGCTAAAGACCTATCAAAATGCTTATGGCCGAAAACTTCAATGGCCCAGCTTCACTTTCCATAAAAATTTTGGTGAAAAGCTGGCGTTTGGATATTTGTATGGCCTCTA
>CAYZLH010000430.1:0-2796 GCA_964478795.1 uncultured Bdellovibrionales bacterium
CCAAGAAACCTAGCACGAAAGTAGATCCTGGCTTGGGATTGTAACCCAACCAGAATTAGTGCTTGGTTGATATCTTTTTTATTTGTGTCGAATCGCACAGGTAAATCTTTCAAGAGAAAGTAAAATTAAGATTTCGTTTATAGGAAGTCATCGAAGGATTGCGAAATTCGGATTTAAGTTTCGATTGAGAGACCTGTTATTTCCTTCATCTTACTTAACTCTTTAACAAGCTTCAGCTGATCTTCTAAATCGTCATACGATCCCACTATGTCAGCTACGGGTAACCAACCAATGGCTAGCTGCGGATCGCCCCATTGAAATCCAAGTTCATTCAACCGCTCTTTATGCAGATGAAACCACTCTTTAATTGCCTGTTCTCGACGGGCTAGCGAATTCTTGCCTGTGGTAGACCCAAACCACATATAGGTATCTGCGCTTAATCTACGTAAGGGAAGTATGTGCTCATCGGCCGCGATCGTATCATTTGCTAAAAATAATTCGTATAAATGCCGTCCAACCTGGCAATAGGCTACATAAAGCGTGCCAAATTTTTTGGCCACCGAAAAATACTGGTAGTCCTCAGAGAGGAGGGGTTGAAAAAATGGGTTATTCCATGTCAGCACTATATTGCTCTCGGGTATTCCAGCAGTCTTCTCTGTCGCCCGGCTCCTTAGAAAGGATTCATAGGCATGAAGTGCATTATTCAAATCATTCCATGCCGCTGAAGTTTGCTCGGTGATGTACTTTTTATGCAGATTGGTATCTGCGAAGTGCAAATGGATACGATTCACACCCTGTTGTACGCTTTCCGTTGGTTGCATGCCAACAATCAAATTTGGAAAAAAACCATTAATTACTTTAATAGATCGTTCTATCCGCTCAGCGATCGCGAGTTCGGAGTTTTCAGAATGTCCTGGAAAATTGTAAAAGCGCGCATTCTCTCGAATCGCGCTGTGCCGATTCGCCTGCTTTAAGCTCTCCCCCCATCTTTGCGCTACTGAAGTTGACCGCAGGCAAAAGTGGAGTCTGATTTCGCCGCCAGCATGATCTCTGGCAAGTAATTGAACGGTTTTAAACACAGAAAAAACTTAGCCATAAAAGTGGAAATTGGCAAAGTAAATGCGTGGCCTGGCGCTACATTAGAGCATTAGATCGCACAACTCATTGGGCTTGGGCCCAAACCAAAGCTTTATTTTCGGCTGGTATTCTCAACCTTAGCAGCACGAGGGCATTCATGATTGAAAAAAATATGGCCGTTGCTGGGAGTCCGAACGCAAGCGGGAAAAAAGCCAGCTCAAGCGCCACTACAAAATAGTTGGGATGAGGAAAAAATTTGTAGGGTCCGCGCCGTACGAGCGTTTCACCAGGAAGAACTATGATTCTGGTTGTCCATCGATTGCCCAAAGAGTAAATAACCCACACGCGGCCAACCTGAGCCAGAAGAAAAACGAAGAAGAAGAAAGAAACAAAAGAGGAATAAGAGATTCCCTTCAACACCGCTTCAGTAATCAAGCTTAAAAAAAAGAAAGAATGAAGCCCCACTATAAGCCAGTAGTGCTCACGCCCAAACTCCACTCCTCCTCTCGCGAAGAGCAAGTTCGTATTTTTACGCGCCAAATTTAATTCCCAGAGACGCTGGGTAATTACGAATGCCGTTACAGCAAAAAATATTTGTTCCTGCCTCATTTTAACTCCACTGCAAAAGCACAAGTTCAGAGCTGAATCCCGGCCCTAGCGCCGCCACAAGCCCATAGTTATTAGTGGGCTCAGGAAATTTCTCGAGCTCTCGTTGCAAAACAAATAATACCGTAGCGCTCGACATATTTCCGAAATCATTAAGAACTTCATAGGAGCTGGCAAAACTTTCAGAGGGTAACCGAAGGCCATCGGCATAGGCTTGCAAAACTTTGGCACCGCCCGGATGAAAAACAAAGTGTTTTAGGTTCTCTCTAGCGAGATTGTGCTCGGCTAACAGATTTTCAATATTTCCCTTCACTTGCCCCGTTACAATTTCAGGAATGCTTTGAGAGAGCTGAACTTCGAATCCCTCACTAGTAGCACGCCAACTCATCACACCTAAGGTATGGGGATAAATAGTGGATAAACACCCAAGCAGGGTGGGTTCTACTCTATTAGAGCCCGCAGTTCGAGGAACTTCATCTCCGAAGATTGCGCAACCGGCTGCACCATCACCAAAAAGGGCCGAAGCCACAATATCCGTGGCCGTAGGATTTGTTCCGCGCAAAGAGAGGCTGCAAAGTTCTACAGATAATACGAGTGCGCGATGTTTAGGGTATGCCTTCAAGTAATCGTAAGCACGAGCAAGCCCTGCAGCACCTGCGGCGCATCCTAATCCCCAGATGGGTACGCGTTTCACATGACGAGAAAAGCCAACGCGATTAAATAGGTGAGCATCGATACTGGGGGCAGATAGTCCCGTAGTAGAGAGGAAAAACACCACATCGAAATCGCTAGGGGTAATGCCACAACTGACGCAAAGTTGTTTTGTTATTTGCTCCGAAAGCGTAACAGCCTCTTTACAATAAAGATCATTTACTTTTGTGAACGAGGGCTGCGTAGCAAGCCATTGGAGATCTGCGGTAAGGTATCGCATACTTATGCCTGCATTATCGAAAACCGGATGTAGGCGCTGGAAAACCTTTTTCTTCCCATAAATTTTTGCAGCAAAGCTTTTGGCTTCTTCTTGAGAAATAGCTACGGAAGGATTGGCAGTTGCTACTGCGGCGATTCTTGGCATTTTAAGCTCATTGCAATTACCTAGCCACGATAAACCCA
>CAYZLH010000431.1:0-2453 GCA_964478795.1 uncultured Bdellovibrionales bacterium
AATCACGAATGCGGCCATCAAGACCGTGACTGCAATTCCCACTAATAGTTGGTAATTCATTTACCTAGCCTACCTTTTTCTTTTTCTCTTCTTCCATCGATAAAAATGTACCGAAATTCTTTAACTCCTGCCCGTCCATGCTTTTCTTTCGTTCCATGAAGGATCGCACCGAAGTTAGTTTCTTTTCAAAATAGGAGTCTGCGCGATAATTCACGTACTCATGAATATCTTGAACGCCATTCAATACAGCATAAATTGTTTTTGGGGCGATCTGCAAAATTTTACGATGCGCCAAAGATATAGCGTCTCTTCGCGTTTTTCGGTATCGCGCCACAAGAATAGAGGTATCCGCTACGGAAGTCACGATGGCCGCATCCACAACAAAGAGCGCTGGCGGAGAATCGATAATTACGTAGTCATATTTCGTCTTGAGGAACTTAATAAGCATGGAGAATCGTTCCGAGCTAAGAACCTCAGTGGGATTTCGATCGTAACTTCCTGCGGGTAAGATATCTAAAAATGGAATTTTCTCTTTAATCACCACTTCAGAAAGCGATTTTTTCATCTCCAACAGACAGGTCAGACCATCTTCATTGCGGAAGCCGAAATATTTTTGGATCGAAGGATTGCGAATATCTGCATCGATGACGATGGTTTTCTTTTGTAAATGAGCAAAACAAACCGCCAAGTTAGAGCTAACAAAAGATTTTCCGTCGGCGCGATCAGAGCTAGTGATTGAAATTACCTTTGAGGGCGTGGCCTCATTATTCATAATATTACGCAATTGCGCTCGTAAAAATTTAAACGACATACTTTCGGCGGAGTCCGGCTCTCGTGCGCAGACCAAGAGATCAGTACAGTAGTTCCCAGAGGTCTTCCCTTTTTTCCTAGTTTTTACGTAGGGAATGTTTCCTAAACTAGAAAGGTCAGCCAACTCAAGATCTGCGCGGTGTTTCACAGTAGTATTTAGGAGCTCAAAGCCGAGGGCGATCACGCCACCCATAAATAGTCCGGCAAAAATTCCAAACAATAGGCGAAGAATGAGTGCCGGCGGCCGAGTAGCATTAGAGCTCACACTCTTTTGGCTTACCCTAACAGGGTTTTTTAGCCCGGCTTTTTGAATCTCGATCTCTTGTTGCCGCTTCTTTAGCAGAGTATACAACTCATATTGTAAGGCCACGGCCCGCTCTAAGCTTTGCAAATCTTGCTCACGTCCAGGAAGTGTCGACATGGTAGCCTGTAGTTCTTCCCTTGCCTTGCTAACCTCGACCATCTTCACGTTTGTCTGCCTAATATCATTCTTCAGGGCGATAATTTTCTCTTTAATTTCTTCCGAACTCATGAGGTTGGTGTCAACAATTCCAAATCCGCCACCACGATTCACCCGTAATCGCTCGCGGCTTTCTGTGAGCGATTTATTTACCTCGTTTAACATTCCATCATTTTCTTTCAAGCCCATGGCTCGTAAAGAAGACTGCTGCTTACGCAAAGTTTCGATCCGGCCGCGCACTGCGCCCACATCTTCCACAGGATTTCCATTTTGAGATTTTTCTAAATTTTCCCGATCCTTTTGCGCGAGGCGCTTTTCATAGAGCTCCACTAGTCGTTCGTTTTCTCTAACACGTATTCGCAACTCCTCTAATTCGGTGTCTAGTTTCCCTAAGCGATTCATAGAAAGACGGCCGCCCTCTTCCGCGGATACGATATTGTATTTTTGCTTGTAGTTCACTAGGTCCATTTCGGTAGTTTTTAACTTTTCCGTGGTTTCTTGCAGTCGCTCAGCCACAAAATTTTGCACTTCGGTAATTTCTTGGCGATTTCTCATCATCACATTATGAACGAAAGTGTGAGCAATTACGTTTGCGAGAAATACCGACGACTCAGGATCCACGGAAGCGACCTGGATCTGAATCGAATACCCGCCGGAGTTCTGGTACTTCACCATGCCACCGATTAAGTTTGCCAAATCTTCGAGTGGCAGAGAGGTAACATCAATTTTTGCGTTTTTGGCCTCTTTCTTCGAAAACAAAGTTCGTAGCAGAATGTTCGTGGGTGGATCGCGAAAGAATTTTACTTTCCCTTCGCCGCTCATTTGTTTGTACTTTACGTCTTGAGCCACGGTGATCAAAAATTCTGAAGATTTTATATAGCTTAAATATTTTTCCAGCAGATCGTCAGAGTTGTTATGACCAAGGGGACCATCGATTCCGAGCTTAGCGGCGGCACTCGCTCCCCCTTCTTCCTCGTGAATTTCTACGCGCGATTCGGCTACGAAGGAAGGGATGAAAGAGTAATGGGAATAGAGAGTAGCGAGAATTGCAATAATCGTCGTGAGGTAGAAATACCTACGGTAGATTTTCAAAATAAAAAGAAACTCCGCTAACGACATTGGGTCGCGCTTCACTGGAGTTTTGTTTGGGATAAATTCGTTAGACATTTTCTCCGTTTCTCTC
>CAYZLH010000431.1:2463-2766 GCA_964478795.1 uncultured Bdellovibrionales bacterium
TAGATAGAAAAATATTACAATAAGCCTATATCTTTAAGAAAATGTTTCTAATTTCGATGTTTTCTACCTATTTTCGGATATACTCAACCGGCACCGTGTACAACTAACGGAGCCATACCTGCTACCGGGCGACATTTAGGCACAATGGTTGACCTGTTTCATTTGCGATATAGTACCTCCATGAGTTACCAAACCTACGAGTTCGATTCCTTGGATCTCAATCCAGATTCGCCTTTTTTTTGGGATCATCTCTCCCGTTACTGGTGGGTTTCCGACTTTCTCGCTGGGAAAACGGTGCTCGAT
>CAYZLH010000432.1:0-2763 GCA_964478795.1 uncultured Bdellovibrionales bacterium
TGTTCCGACATCAACCGGAGAAGAAGTCAACCTCCGCGAGGCTCTCATTCGTCATTACGATATCGGCACCATCAATAAAGCCCTGATTGAAAAATGGCAGAAGCGCAGCGGATCTCCATACCTCCGATCGCTTGTCGAGGCGGATGATAAAAAGGAATGGGAAAAATTTTGCTGGGGTCGGGATTTGATTGATCTCGTGATCGATTACCCTGCCGATTTCAGCGATGGTGAGGATTTTGTTTCCGTTCTCAAGAAACTCCAGCCACGGCTTTACTCGATTGCATCGAGCCCGAAAGCACATCCGGGTGAAGTGCACCTTTGCGTGGGAATCGTTCGCTACGATAGCTTTGGCAGAAAACGCGGTGGGATTTGTTCCACCTACCTGAGTGATCGCCTGACAGCGAGTTCCAAGCCCGGCGTCTTCGTTCATCACAATCCGGCTTTCCGTTTACCTACCGATGGCAATGTGCCAGTGATCATGGTCGGCCCTGGCACAGGCATCGCACCATTCCGCGCCTTTCTTGAAGAACGCAAAGCCACCGGTTCGAAAGGTAAGAACTGGTTGTTTTTCGGTAATCCCTATGAAAAGACCGATTTCCTCTATCGCGACGAGCTCGAAGCATTCCAAAAAGACGGCACGCTTTCCCGCATGGATCTTGCATGGTCGCGTGATCAGAAGGAAAAGATTTACGTCCAAAACCTGATGCTCAAGCAAGGAGCTGAAATCTGGAAATGGTTCCAAGAAGGTGCTGCGTTTTACGTTTGCGGAGACGCGTCCCGCATGGCGAAAGACGTCGATGCCGCATTGTTGAGCATCGCGAAAGAGCACGGCAAACTCAGCGAAGAATCTGCAGCTGCCTACATCGCACAGCTTAAAAAGGACAAACGCTACTTGCGAGACGTTTATTGATTCATTTCCAAATCCAACCCTTTCAATAAAAATCCCCAACTCGTATTGCACAAGTTGGGGATTTTGTTAGAGATTGATAGTTGAAACCTTATCGTTTCGCACTACTTGGCAGGAAGCGGTAGTAAGCTTCCAGCGAAAGTGTCGCAAGGCAAGTTGCCATGTGGACATTGATCGGGCCGTGGCTCATTTTCTGATCCCATGAACCGTCTGGTTTTTGGGCATTTATCAACGGATCTCTGATCATTTTGTTATAATCATCCCACTCTTTGCCGCCGTAGTTCAACATGGCTTGGATTTGATAGTAGTGGTAGTAAAGGTTCGCGTTGGTGGTTCCCCAGTCAAACTTGGAATTTTTTGAAATCCATTCAACGCCTTTTTTGACGGACTTGTGATTGCTTTCGTCCCACATTTGGAAAGCCAGAACGCCACCACCCGTGAGGCCGGGGCTTCTCTTTGAATCGCGACGGTATCCAATGGCACCATCACCACCTTGGACTGCTTCCAGGAAATCAAGAGCAAGTCTGGAATGCTTTTGGAACTCGCTATCTTTCCAAAGACCTGTGTGTTTACAGGCTTTCATGGCTTGGATTTGCCAGAATCCCACGGAGTTATCACCGTCGTTGCTCTGTGCGTATTTGTAGTTCCAACCACCGCTTGGTGCTTGGCCTTTCATGATGATCTCACCTGCTTGTTTGGTCACTTTGTCGAGATCCGGAATCTTGATGTTGAGTTTGCTGCAGAAGGTATAAGCTTCAGCGAGGGCATAGGTAGCAATACCGTGGTCGTAAACCCATTGGATGGAATTATCAGGTTTGTTGGTAAGTCTGCCGTTTTGTTTAAGGCCGTTGTTTACCAGGTAAAGAATGGCTTTCTCCACTGTTTGGCCGTACTTTTTGGATTGTGGTGTTTCGCAGTGACCGAGGTAGGCGAGAAGTGCAAGACCCGTCATAGCGACCGGGTGGGTTGAATCCCAGCTGCCATCCGCATTTTGGGTTTTTTGGAGGTAATCCAAAGCTTTCACCACCGCTGCTTCGCCTTGAGCTGTGCCGCCAGATTCTTTGAGGCGGTTCATACGATCTTGTGGATCGCAACGCTTGCGCATGGAGGAAGGGATTTTACTGAAACCACCACCGGAACCGAAGTCACCGGCACTGCCCCAACCACCACCGAAATCTTCACCATCACCAAATTCCATGCTCGGAGTCGTCACGTCAACGTCAGGAACGGGAATGGACACTGCGGATGTGGAGGTCGCTGCAATCACTTTGGTCATCGAGCTTGAAGGAGCCGACGGCTTTTTCATGACCTGAGTGTTAACTTTTTTCTCCTCGATTTCATTCTCGTCAGGAGCATTGGACTCATAGGTCACGATCGTGGGGGTCTCTTTAACTGCAATATCCAGCAAGAAAATACCCATGATAAGGAAGATCACTGAGACGACTAGAACGGAGACTAGAATCGAAGAAATTGTGGAATTTCTTTTCTGTCTACGAAGGTTTTCGAGCGCCTCGGGGCTGAGTTGGACGTGTAACATAAGTTTGGCAGGTTAATTTGGTGTGAAATTATGTGACGCTGGCAGGAATACCAGAAGAAAATTTCATGGGTGGAAACGCTCTGAAATGAAATATCTTAGGTTTTTTTCAGAAAAAAATTTCAAAGGGTTAAAATCCCCATAAATTCAGCCCAAAACGGCTTCTAAAAGCCCGTAATTTCAACGTTTTAGCGGAAATACCAGAGTGTTTTTAAAATCCAATTTGTAATCCCCATACTTATCCTCGAGTTCTTTTTGTTCTTTTTTGCTGATGGGGGCAGTCGTGAAGAGCGGGAGGATGGGGTTTCCATCGTTGAACATC
>CAYZLH010000433.1:0-2762 GCA_964478795.1 uncultured Bdellovibrionales bacterium
CGATGCTCGATATCATGACAGAGGACGGCAGCCTTTATTCGGGAATGCTTGTTTCATGGAGTTCAGAAGACAGCGATTCCAGATGGGTTGCGATCAAAAATACATTTCGGTATTCGAAAGAAATCGATGAAAAGAAGAAGTACATAGAATCAGCCCCCGAAGGGAAGTCCGTGGGTTTAAACGGTCCAGATGACGTAAAAAAGGCCGAACGTGCCGGGATGGCTGCAGGATTACCCAGAGGGACCAGCCGAAAAGAAATCATAAAAAATTTTGGAACACTGACGATCCCTTGGGAAAAACTGAATACGGCGCACAACTGGACCATCAACCGAGGAGAAGAAGTTGCTGTTGTACTTAAAAATGCCCAGGATCTCGAGCTTATCAAGTGGTACTTATTAATTGATCTCGAAAAGCCGGGCTATATTTCAAAGATCAACGTCTATGCAATGGCCACGGAGGCCGATATTACTCAATATCTGAATAGACTGTTAAGTTGGTCGGAGTCGATTGACAAAAAACCCAATACTAAGCTGGTAGATTTCTCTATCGCCTTTATTCAATAAATGGCTTCTTAAGAATGGCGTCAGTTCTCTTAATGAGTTTGGAGCTCGTCGTCACCGAATCCGCTGATACTTTGGTTTCTTCTGTAATTTGAAAGATGATGCCCGTGGCGCGGCGTGCAGTTTTTTCGTTGGTACTATCTAACGTTTCAATGCGGTCTTCAAGGCGACTTTGACGCTCATTTAAATTGTTTATCCAAGAGAGCCCCAGATTAAAAAGGTCTAGAAAGCAATACAAAATCCCAGACTCAATTTTTTGGCTGCCTATGTTTAACTCGATAGTCCCATGGTCCGTCGGGGACGCCTCTGCTGTAGGCAATAAGTGCTCTGCTATTACATTCAAGACAGTCGATATAATCCTCGAAACCGACAGTATTGGCGTCTGCTCTTTTCTTTGGAGATTGTCGGGCGGTAATTTCGCAGCAGTCTCTTTGTGCAATTTTAGATTTTTCTGGATCAAGAGTGGCATCTGTAAGGCAGAAATGATCTGTGAAAAAACGATAGGCGGAAACTGGAAATAGGCGGCCCGAGAGAAATTTATAGTCTCTCTCCACCTTCTTGATGCCAACGGGCCGCATGTCCAAGCAGGTGGCTGCCACGCATTTGGATGCCCAGTCATACTCGATATCATTTTTGCCGATCCCAAGTTTGTACATATTTTTTTCGTCAAAACCAAAACCTAAAAAGAAAACACGCTTTGCGGCCTTGATCGCTGCTACTGCTTTTTCATTTGGCTTGTCATCATTTGTATATACGGTTTTGAAATGTTCTGTAGCAAGTTTAACCAGAATCGCCTTAAACATTTCTCTTTCTCTCCGATCACTGATGCCTTCAAAGCCATAGGGACAAAATTGATCCCATCCGGGGCCCATAGCTTTCGCTTCTTCAGAATTAATCGGGGCAAGCCGACCGTGAACATGTTCGATTTTCATTTTAGAAAGGCATTCAACAGCCTCCGAGTCACTTCCCTTTAATTCTTTTAGCTTCCGGAGAAACCGCCACTCAAACAACCGATCGTAGTTAAAGCTAATTATTGTCAACTTGGGAAAATCAGGCTCCTGAATTTGATTTAACAGCAGCTTAAAAATGTCAGCTTCGTTTCCCGGAGTGACAGAAAGACTAGCCACTTCGGCGTCCACCAACTGTTCAGCAATGATTGAAATGCCAGTATTCAGAAAAACAGTTTTTTCAGATAAATATCTGTCAATTGATAGGGCGGCATAACTTTCCAATCCCTTAGCCAAATTTGAGCGCGGGATGTTCTTTGAGTTGTTTTTCCATCGTGAAATAATGTCGCTAACTAGGCGCTCTCCAGAGGGATATCCGTAAGGCACGCTTAGTCCTGCCCCGACTACTAGGACCGTTTTCTCCATTTGAAATGTCTATCAATCATTTAGTTCTCATTGCAACTAACAGCGGGTCACTTTAGATTCGAAGATTGTCAGAGGGATAGCAGCGCGGAAACACGACTGAACATCTCCGACTTGGCGACGTGCTCAGGGCTTTCACCCGGAACACTTTTTGATGAATGCTCAAATATAAGTTGTGCCGCTCGCAATGCGGTCCTTTCATCGGGGCTTTCTAATATCTTTAATACGATTTGGATTGCTTTGAGGCGCGCTAGGTTTAATGCGTCGGCAGACTTAGAAATTTCATCTTTTAACAATTTTTGGAATCTTAGTTCGCCTTTTCGGCGAGAGATCTGCACTCGAGTTAACCCAACCAATTTTCCCAACTCTGCGTCAGTACTCTCGGGCCATTTTAGCAATGCGTTGAGGAGCTCTTCGTCGCTAATTTTTTTTGCCATTTGTATAATTCTGTATCATCGAAAGAATTTTTCCAAGGTTAATGAAAGTTCAGCTAGCGATCCGCCTTTTTGTCAGTGCTGTCAGTCGATTTTTTAGCTGGGAGGATAGGCAGTCTTGTTTTGATTTCAACAAATCTTCGTCTTGCCATTGCAGATGGAAGTACTCCTCTTGGTAGTCCTCCTGTCATCTCGCGATCCCATTCGTAAAAAAGATTGCTCCATCCCTTGAGAAGGACGTCCTTTTCGGAATCGGTTCTCAGAAGGGGCTCTACGATTTGATGGATTGCATAACAGGCTGCTTCAACCGATGTGGCTGGTTGTGTGAGTAGAAGAATCAGCTCATTTCTGTGTTCGATTTCTTTTGAAAATGTCTGTCCATAACTATCAATTCCCAG
>CAYZLH010000434.1:0-2753 GCA_964478795.1 uncultured Bdellovibrionales bacterium
TGTCTTGGCCTGGTAGCCACATAGGTTTCAGGCGTTGCTGCAGAAACATTGGCTACGATATGTAGATCGGTCCAATAAGAAGAGCCCAGGTCATGCAGCTCTTTTAGAACAGATTCGTCTTTAATAGATAAATTAGACAATATTTCTAGCCCAATCCCTTGCTCCCGTACGATTCGTACGTAGTCCAAAAAATTGGGATGCATCGTGGGCTCTCCGGCTCCGCCAAACTGGATTTTCTTAACGCTATAGGGAATCGTGTTAAGAATCTCAAAACCTCGCTCCGGAGGAAGAATTTGTTTCATAAAATTCTTCGTGTTTTCCGAAATAGATCCACCATTATTACGTTTTTCCTCTTCGATCGCTTCTGGTCCGTAAAGGCCGCAGAAGTGACAAGAGTGGTTACAGCGGTTTGAAAGATCTATATGAATTTCTGACGGACCAAGGTACGGCGATCGAATGTTTGTTGACCACCAAGGAATGGTCCTACCGGGAAGAAAGTTTTTGACCCGCGATACGCGAGATAGTTGAATGCGTTATTTATTTTTTGTGCATTTTCGAGGGTTCGAGGTAGGCATGGCGATAGAAAGAAAAATTGGAATGGTTTTTCTTGTAAATGATAAATCGCCTTTTCTAAGAGTGGATCAGTGGATTTGATTTGTAGAGAAACGGCCACCCGAAATCTTTGCTCCGCTCGTATTCGATCCACGTGATCTAGTTGAGAAAGGAATTTTCGCAAATTTTCTTGTTCAGAGCCCCCGTCACCGCCGTAGGTAAGAGAAAATATGAGATTTGAAAAATCTAGTCGCTCTATATGGGGGCGAAAATCGCTAAATCTTTCGAAAGCGATATGCAGGAAGTGCATATCTGTCCTTTGCTCGATTTTCCTTTTTCTGCTGAGATAGTATTCAGAGCTTTCATCGCCAAATTCAAAGTCTGTAATGGTCAGTTGTTTCTTTGCTAAGTGAGGCGGGCAATCAGGAATGCCGCCTTTTTTATTTTTGAGCAATGAAACATAGGCCATCGTTATCTCTCAAACGGATTTCTAACCTCTAAGGTTTGTTTGCGATCCGGACCTACACTGAGGAGAGCTGTTTTTACTTCCAACGAGTCCTCGATGAATTTTACGTAATCGCCAAGTGCTGACGGTAATTTATTTAAGTCCGTGAGTTCAGTCACTGTTTCATCCCAGGCCTTCAAGGTTTTGAAGACAGGTTTCACCGTATCCAGCACTTCAATATCTGAGGGGAGCGTGTGGAAAACTTTACCCTTCACTTCGTAGCCCGTGCAGACTTGAATTTCCTTCAAGCCAGACAGTACATCCAATTTGGTAATCGCTAGGCCAGTGAATCCGTTGATATTGCGAGCGTGGCGTAGAGCAACCAAATCGAGCCAGCCGCATCTGCGGCGACGGCCAGTGGTGGCGCCAAATTCATTGCCCACTTGTTGTAAACGTTCACCCACTTCATTGAGCTGTTCGGTGGGGAAGGGGCCGGAACCCACTCTAGTGGTATAGGCTTTTGTAATGGCAATTACTTCTTGCACGGCCGACGGAGGAATTCCCGTGCCAGTGCAGGCGCCACCGCTCGTGGTATTGGAGCTAGTGACAAATGGGTAAGTGCCTTGGTCGATATCAAGCAAGGTACCTTGAGCTCCTTCGAACAATATCTTCTTCTTTTGGGCGATGGAATCATGAATTAGATCATTGGTGTTGGAAACGTAGGCACGAATTTTTTCGCCTAATTCCAAAAACTTTTCCGTGATCTCTCCAGCATCGAGTGGCTTTTCTTGGTAGAGGTTTTGAAACAATACGTTTTTTTCCACCAAGGACTCTTCAATGCGGGAGCGTAAATATTTGGGATTTAACAAATCACCAATGCGAATCCCTAAGCGAGAAGTTTTATCGGAATAGGTGGGGCCGATGCCTCTTCCTGTGGTGCCAATATTAGTGCTGCCTTTGCGTTTCTCGCGCAATTGATCCAGGAGTTTGTGATAGGGCATAATCACATGAGCGCGATCACTCAGAAGCACTTTGGAATTTTGCAAATAGCCTTTTTCTTTTAGCCCATGAATTTCCTGTAGAAAAATTTCTACATCTACAACTACGCCGTTCGCGATCACGCAGGTTTTTCCCTCATGCAACGAGGCGGCAGGCACGAGGTGTAATACGATTTTTTTGCCATCGACAACAAGCGTATGGCCGGCATTGTTTCCGCCTTGGTAACGCACGATTACTTCGGCGTGTTTGCCATAAATGTCGACTACTTTCCCTTTTCCTTCATCGCCCCACTGGGCGCCAATTACTGCAACATTAGACATGGTTCACCGCCGATGGAGCTTTGCCTTCCGAATAGTAATCGATCACATATTTGGCCGCGGCGATGCCCACTTTGTGTTGGGCTTCTTTCGTGGCCGCGCCAATATGAGGAGCACAAATTACTTTGGGATGTTTTACCAAGGGATGATCGGGAGGAGTGGGCTCTTGATCGAACACATCCAAAGCCGCTCCAGCAAGAGTGCCATTGTTGAGGGCTTCTAAAAGAGCGGATTCATTGGCAATGCCACCGCGGGAAGCGTTGATAAAGTAGCCGCCCTTTTTCATTTTCGCGAACTGACTAGCGCCAACAGAATTTTTGGTAGAATCCATCAACGGCAAGTGGAGGCTCACCACATCGGCAGAGGCAAACACCTCGTCCACAGAGTTTGCCCAAGTATTTACGAATGAATACTCTGACTTCTGCGATAGTTCTTTTCCG
>CAYZLH010000435.1:0-2739 GCA_964478795.1 uncultured Bdellovibrionales bacterium
GCAAGGAGAGAAACAAATAGACAGCGCGCTTGAAATAAGATGAGCGCTCTGCCGAGCCGTCCTCTTCTTTTGAGAATAAGAGCAATGAAAAAATTAGGAAAAATGCCATCTCCACAAACAATAAGCTCAAGAAAAAATTCTCAGACAAAAAAGCCAGTGAAGAGCTAACACTTACACCATATAGAAAGAGCGCCGACTTCTTCCTTACTGCAGCATTCGCGTTTACTTCGGCACTATAGATCAGGTGAGAAACCAAGCTGGCACAAGAAAAGAGGATCCATAAAAAGTTTCCCCAATGAAGTCGCAGCCCGAAGTTGAAATAACCCGAAGGCTCTGAAGTTACGGGCCAAAGAAAAGAAAGTCGAATTGCCTCATCAAACTTCCAAATGGAAATTAACGAAATGAGAGCCAGCAAGCCAAAAAGAACATAGGAGATTTTCGCGATCAATCGCTCGTCAGAACGAAACACCAGGATGCCCGCAACTACGGGAGAGATCAAAATTGATCCGGCAATCGTAAAATTCCAAAAATCCATATACCCGTTCTCTATTCTTTCAGTTGCACTTCGTTTTCAAGATCCAGGGTGCCGCCGAACCGCCCGCCCCGATGCAAAACCAGAACACCTACAGAGCCCGCAATGGGCACCATGCCTATGGCCATCAAGGCCAACAGGCCAAAATCCATCTTAGCCGGTGTTTCTTGTAATGATAAAAATAGCGCCATCGCACCGACGGCCTTGATGCAAAATAATGTCCCCACCAAAACCCAAAAAGCGTGGCGGCGAATAAATATGGTTGTTACTCCAACCAAAAAGACCGCGAACGCCAAAAAAAACGCCAAGGAAAATGCGATTTCGATTTTCACGTCTTATAGCTCCTTTCTGACAAGAAAATAGCCACCGACCACCGAGGTCACCATTGAAGCGAGCGCCACAACTACCAATAGCCAGTTATAGTCCCAAAGGGCTTCGGCCACATTTGGACTTTGCACAAGCGACAATTGGCGAAACCAAGCAAAGGACTCCTCGTAAAATAGGCAAACGAAAAAGAGGGCGAAAAGATTTAATCCCAGCCACAGGAAAAATATCCGAATAGTACGCTCAAAGCCTGGATGCCGCGTTGCTGCCTGATTGGAAAATCCTGTTGAGCGGAGGCCCAAGTAAACGATGAGATCTGTGATCAAGAACCCGCCAAGAGCCAAAAATCCCCAATATCCACCAGCACTCAATTGAATTGCTAAGCCGAGAAAAAGTGAGGCCAATACCGTGCCCCATAGAAACTTTTCCGCACTCCTGGATAAAACACTCATGAGAACACAAAGCAAAACCAAGAACATCAATCCCGCAACGAATGAATAGAGAATCATCTTCTCACCTCATAGGTTCGAATTCTGGTAATATCTTTTTCACTCTTCGCTGAATGACCAAAGAGAACCATGATCAGATCTTCTTTCTTCTGGGAGACCAGTTCAAAGTCTTTAGAATAGAAGAGGCTGTTTTCTGGGCAAATATCGATACAGGCTCCGCAGGAAAAACATTTCCCCAAATTAATGCGAAACTCTTGTACATTAATGGTCCCGTCCATCCGGTTTTCCGCCTTAAAGTCGAGGGCCTTTACTGGGCAGACCGGAATGCAGGCCGCGCATCCATTACATTTACCAAGATCATTGCGAACATACCCGCGAAAATTAGAAAACATATCGAGCGGGGCCTTGCCCGAAATTGTGTCAGGGTACTTTTCCACCACACTTTTAGTGCGATGCTGTTTGCGCACAAAATAGCCAAAGTTTAGCGATATGCCGTTGCGAATTTTGGCAAACATTTCGGTGAATTTCATCGACTTAACCCCACCCAGAGTGCCTCAGCTAAGAATCCCATCAAACAAAGCGGCAATAGCCACCGGATCGCCAGTTCGCCAGCATCGGAATTTCTAACTTTAGGAAAACTTACTTGTAGCAGAATAAACATGAGCAAAAACGCCGCCAATTTTATTGGGAATAAAACCTTCGAAACAATTCCTTCAACGCCGCCAAAAAAAACCAAAACCCAAAGGGATAGTAGGCAGAATATCCACATTCTTTTCACAAAAAAGATTGAGTAATGTAGCGATCTTCCCAAACTAAGCTCCGTTTCGTTTTGAATGGGATCTTCGACCAAAAACAAGAAAATTGCCCCCAGCGAAGCCAAACAACACAAAAACAGACCTGGACTAAAGAACAACAAAAGGAAAGGAAAAGAGGTCTGCATTCGAGAGATCTCCGCCACACTGGGAGAGCCAATCTGCAAGGTTGCTGTAAAAAATGAAAACGCTAAAAGGGTGGCCCCAAGTAGCCGCAGTTGAATTCTTTTCTTCCACTCCCGCTTCTCTCTCTGGTGACTACTTGAGTGCAAAAACATGGCCTCCAAACCAATAGATAGAATTGGAAAGAACAAAACAATCATCAGCTTAGAGTTTTCAAATGCCCGAGAGAAAAAATCCGTAAACAAAGTAAGCAAAAATAGCGCTGGTAGAAACTTCCAAAGCAAAACTGCGATTCGGTTATAAAAACTTGGCTGGGGCTGGACGCTTACCTTCATTCCACTTTTGCGAAAATCCTTCCACACTTGAAGATAGTCGGAATTTCCGTGTCGACCCGGGCCATCGCGATGTTCAACTCGAGCCAAAAAGATTCGCTCCAACGCGAGGAAAAAAAACACCCCGCCATAAAGGAAAAAAATTACGATGAATATCGAAAGTGCAC
>CAYZLH010000436.1:0-2734 GCA_964478795.1 uncultured Bdellovibrionales bacterium
CGGGGTAAATTGCTCTTCTCTTCATTCTCAAAGCATACAATTAATCGGCAATTCCACCTATTCGTTTCGCAAAAAAACCGTGATCCCCGCTGGACCCAACGTTCTTTCGGAGTGCTTCGTCATATTGGACAATTCGGGAAAATGAAATTTTGGATCGTGCTCCACCAAGAGTACTCCGCCCGGTTTCAACACAGACTTTTCGATCAATCCTTGAATTAACTCCGGCATCTCCGGCGAAATTTTGTATGGAGGATCCATGAGAATTAAGTCGAAAGAGCCGAGGGTCGACCAATCCAATTTGAAAGCATCTAATGCGAGTAATTTAGTTTCATTTTCGCACCCTAAGACTTCGATATTTTCTTTGAGTACGCGGCCCTGAACTTTTTCTTTTTCCACGAAAACACAGTGGGCGGCTCCTCTACTTAGGATTTCTAAACCTAAGCCCCCAACACCAGCAAAAATATCAAGACAACGAAAACCGGAAAAACTTGGGGCCCCCGTACGTTTCCACTGGATGGATTCCAAAATACTAAAGATGCTGGCTTTTACCCGCGCGGAACTCGGACGCAGCCCGTCGCGCTCGATCGACTTCAAGCGTCGACCACCCCATTGACCGCCAAGAATGGTCAACATAAATTATGCAGCTGCTGAGCTTTTCTTCGCAATTCCCGTGGGAATTCGAAACTCCGTGCCGTCGGCCATTTTGCAAAGTAAAGCTTCCTCGGTGCAAATCACCTCAATGCTTCGATCGCCGCTAGCAAAGCATAGCTTAAGATTTACTACCCCCGTCAATTCCATCGTTAAAGACTGCTCTGCAGACTTTTTCGCCTTCGCTTTGGCAGGAATATTCTTGTGAAGAGGAATTGGCTGCGGAGCAGCAGGCTCTTCTTCTGCGGCCATGTCTTGGATAATCTGATCCAATTCATCTTCCGTAACATCATCATTCTTTTTTTCGTCAGCCATAAACCCCTCCTGAGGGATACACTCCCCTGCCTATCGGTATTCTTGTGATTTTCTTGAGTCTTCAGGAAAAGGCAATTCCGCTTAACAACCAATAGTTTAGCCTCACACGTTTTCGCGAGTTTTTCCTAGCCCGACGCGCTGCCCATTTGGTATAAAATACGCTTCTGGGAGGAGAGTTTGTCAGGTACAGAAAAAAAACCGGCATTATCGCTGGAAGGGCTGCTTTGCCCTAGCACTTTGCGTTCTGCAATTCGCGAAGTGCAACAATCAAACTTACCTGCTCGCGAGGGCCTCAAAGAACTTTTGGGCTCCAACTCTCCTGCAAATTTTCCCATTGAAGAGACCGTCGAACTAGAATTTTCTAAATTAGAACGCTGCCAAGATTTATTAGTAGAAGAATTTTTTTCGCGAAAACAAGAGTTGCTGCGCCTAAATCCTGCGCGAAGAAATTTAATTCTTGAGTTTATTCGGCAACGCGTTCAGCGCGATGTTTCCCTGGAAGAAAGCGTATTTAGTCGCATGGGGAGTCCTGAACATGAGGCCCTCATGTTGTTCGCTCACCAAGTTTCTCTATTTCAACTTCTCCAGATTCTTCTAGTTAAGAGGTGGAGCGATAAGCAGCTATTTTCGCTCAGCGAAGCGGAAGGTAAGAATGCTACCCTGAATTGGCAAATTGTTTCCTTCTTAAAAAAGAATAGTCCCAAGGGAATTATACACCGGCATGATTGGTCTTTTTTAAAGGCAAATCTTTATAGTTGGTATTCACCATCCAAGGAAACTTCCGAGAGATTAAGGTTACTGTTAGATTCGCTCCATTTGCAGCTGGAATCTGGAGAATTTTTAATTCGTTTCGTCAATTATCTTGGCTCAAGAAATCGCCTATCGCTACTGGGAATTCAGCCAAATCTTCTTAGTTCAAAATTAATTTGGAAGGTTTTGTTAGCGCTTAAAAACTTTCATGAGGGAAGAGAGAATATATTCGACACGCCCTTCTCATCGACTTCCTCGGGGTCGATATTAATTTCCGGTTTAAGAAATGGCGAAAATCTAAATGCGCTCCGAGATCTTTCTGAAAATAAAATGCTACAAGGCGTTTGGGCCTTCACTGACAGCGACTTTGAGCGCTATCTTTCAGAGATTTTTCTGCTTTGGGAATCTTCTTCAGAAATTCCCCAGATTAATATTCACCCCCGCACTTCATTGAAAGAAATTTCCCGCGACTCTTTGCGAGCAACTCCTCTTTTTCAAAACGGACAAAGAACACTAAGCTCCGCTCAGTTCGGCGGCTGCTTCCATCAGCTTAAAGGCGATGAGCTTAAGGATATTCCGGTTCTACTTGACCAGTTACGCGAAGGCGGAATCTTGTTAGTTTCGGCCGAAACGTATTGGCCCACAGATCCGGATTCTGCTTGTGAAGATTTACGTGATGCCATTTTGCGAAAAGCATCCGTTCGATTCGTAATGGATTTGCGGCAACTTAATGGACATCATGGCGAGAAAATCCCCAAAACTGTGGTCTTGCTAGAAAAATCTAGCAGCAAGGAAGTTCGTGATTCTAATCGTCCACAAATTGTAAAAATTCGTGGGAAGGCTAGCGCTGCGTTTATGGAGAATTGCTGGAATCAAGTGCTTGATCTCTTGCAAAAAGACTTAACTCCAGGCGAAGTATTTACCAAGACAGTTTCCTTAGGGATTGATTCAATAAAATTAGAATCGATGTCAGCCGCGGCCGCCCAGCAGGAACTTCGTTCAAAACCTTGGATCACTCTTT
>CAYZLH010000437.1:0-2719 GCA_964478795.1 uncultured Bdellovibrionales bacterium
AAGAGGCAAAACTTCAGGGGGATTATTGATCTGCGACCCAAAGTGAGTGCCAGCTGCTGAGAGGTTTAAATCCATTCGCACGCCATTTTCAATTGAGCCATAGCGCGGCATAGCCAATACGTTTTTCCCTCGTATACTTCCTCCCACTCCTCCCAATTGATAGCCTACTTGGCTGGCAAACACTGCGGCTTTAGCTGCATCTGGGGGAACACCTCGCTCAATGAGATGATTCGTTAATACAGCAGAAAACCAAAAGTGATAGGATTTTCCAATATCGCAAGGGAAATCAGAGCCAGCTGGCAAGCTATAAGGAAAGGGGGCATCGGCAAGCATTTTATAAGTATCCGCGTGCACCATTCCTTCCGCAATGGCTTGCATATAAATTCCATTTAAATTGCAGCCAGGGTCTTTTTCGCAGCTCGATGGGAAATTTCTGGTTTGAAGTTCGTGGGCCCTAAAGTAAAAGTGGGGGCCGCCAGTGGCTATGGCTCCAAGAATCAGCAATGATTTAGTACGGGCCTTTTCTTCTGATAAGCCACTTTTTACAAATTCCTTAACGAGATCTGAAAAAACACTATCATTTCGATCAAAATGTTTTTCTTTGATTTTTTTCCATAATTTTACTGAAACTTTTTGCAAGGTTTCCGTTATGGTCTCATCGGAAAGTGTGCTTACTAGATAGTAAACTCCAGTAATTGAAATCTCTCTAGCAGTCGACGGTTTGTGTAGCCTCAAAATATTTAGCAATTCAAAACTGGCATTGCTGCAGGCAAAAAGGCTTTTAGGGCTCAGGGCCGCGCAGGCGAGCTTTAACTTTGCCGAAGTATTTCCCAGATCCCGATCTGATCTATCATACTTGGGCACTATATAATTTGTGTAGGGGTAACTTTTTTCTAAAGCTTCAGAAATTTTTTCCGCACAGTTGATCGTGGGCTGCAATCTCTCGCAAACGCTTCTAAAAGCTGTGTCCTTAACCCTGAGTTTTAGGGAAGGGTGTCCGAAGAGCGATGCCTCCCACACGGTTGACGCATCTTCTGAAATATATTTCAGTTGTTTCGCCGCTTTCTCGCTATCGCCAGTTGCTTTTATTGCTCGATATTCAGCTATATTCGTGATGGATCCCGCAAATCTATCCATCCGATTCCACTCGCAGAATCCCTTGAAATCTGCGCGAATGGCCTCTTTGGCAATTTTGCGATCCAATTCCACCCATTGAATCTGCTCAAGAGGCACCCAGATTTGCCCGGTATTTTTGCAGGATTCGCCCTCACTGCTTTGGGCAGAAATCGCAGAAACAAATAAGGTAAGAAAAAGTAAAAACCACATGATCTCCTATCGGAGAAAAAAGATGAAAAGTTTATGTCGGGCTTCTACTTGGTAGTGAGTGGCAATCGGTCGGCGCGCCGGGATTGCCTAGGGCTTCAGCCCTGCACGTGGCTCTGCCTGCATTGGCATTCGACCACCTCACCACTGCGATCAAAATTAGAAAAGCTCACTAGTAGAAAGCAGATGTCAGTCATTGTCGAACTCGAGCCAAATCCCACAATTCATCTATAAGTTCAATAACTTAAGCCGCCATTCTTTTATCAGTGCAGTATTCAAAAAGGAAAAGTACTCTATAGCGGAACTTGGTCCCATAAAATCACCAAAGATTACGAATGGTTTCGGCACCATAGAAGAATTTCATTCTAGCATGGATCTCGCAATTACAGCTCTAAGAACAAATTAAACCAGTTAGGGTGCAGCCAAAGCCAGTTTGAATGCAAATATTGGAAGCACCTGTACAAAATATAGGAGGATTTTTATGAATATAGCTAAATTAATACCATTGTTACTTTTCAGTTTGAGCGTGAGCCTTTCGACTGAAGTTTATGCGGATACGATAAGATGCCAACATAAACGCGAAAAAAGTGAAACTTTAGAAATGACCTATGAAATAGGACAAAAATAAAAAGTCACATTTGTTTATAAAAGCGCAATGACAAACAAACTCACAAGTGCTTCGTCTGTTACTTCAGAGAAGATTGAAGTAATCGATGTTGACGTTTCTTTTGAAACTTATTCGAACGGCGAATATAAGCTTCTGGAAGTTACAAAAGTTCTTCCCAAGTATCCTGACGCTACCTACATGGTCGGAGTCGACGTAGATGCTGAAAACAGAAGAGTTACATTATTTCAGTGGGATACTGGCAGCTCATCACCAGTACAAAGTTATATAAGAGTTGGTAAAGTGCAGGAGCTTTTTAATACATTTACTTGGGTAGGAAAATGCGAAATTGTAGATGAATCAATGCCCAAAAAATCCATTCTTGGCTCAAACAACGGAAGCGTTATTATGGATCGCGGAGTGGCACTTAAGCGCCAGGTTGAAACCCACATACAGGGCCTTGCTGCAAACTTGGAGCACATGAATACCGGGGCGGCTAAATAAATATCCCGCTAAAGCATATTCATTCATAGATATTCTGAAACTTAAAACGCTCACCATAAACAGTGGGCGTTTTTTATTGCAAAAAAAACCTCTGAAAATCTCTTTTTATTCCAAGTGAGATACTTTTCTTGAAACTTGTGTTTGGACTTTTTTTTGAATCAAAGTGATGCCCCCAAAACCAAAAACCTTCAAAAAATCTGAGGGGCTTTGGTTCGAATACTTGTCAAAATGGTCGGGGTGGCGGGATTTACTGCGCGCTCCTGCGCTCCGCCCTAAAGGGTTCGCCTT
>CAYZLH010000438.1:0-2710 GCA_964478795.1 uncultured Bdellovibrionales bacterium
ATCTGCGGCGTGAAAAATCAGAATACCATCCACCAAAATTATTGGGGTCGGCGCCACAGCCAACGTTTCCAATTTTCTAGTGTGGCTAACAAAATCATAGATGGGAATTTCTACGCCTTGACCTTTTTTCAAATCTTGCAGGCGTTCGGCCAGCAACGAAAACTCCAAAGCATCTGGATGGTCAAAGTTTACCGAACCGCCATCGTGATCAAATTTTTTCGATTGGTCGATGTAAAAATTGTCTTGATAGATGATCTCGCAATTACTGGCTCCCAGCATGGCCTGCAAATGACGGGCAAAATAGGTTTTGCCGGAGCCACTGCCACCGGCCACGCCAACCACATAGGGCTTATTTTGTTTGGTAGAGGCGATCACCGGCATCTCCCAAACCCGGAACAAGATAGCCCTCTTCCGTCATTTCTTTCTCAATACTAAGCGTAAATACTTCTACATCCGGATGAAGCTTGTGAATTCGCTCCACCGCCTGCTTGCTCACCAAGATAGTGAGAATTTTAATTTTTTTGATCTCGTGGTTTTTGAGCCTATCGATGGCCGCGATCATCGTATCAGCCGTGGCCACTAGGGGATCGCAAAGAATTGCCGTTTTGCCCCGAACATTCACGGGCATTTTGAAATAGTATTCTACTGTATTGTGAATAAATCGATCCCGATAGATTCCAATAAAACCTGCCGAAGCAAAGGGAATCATCGAGAGAACTGCATCCAACATTCCGTTCCCGGCGCGCATCACCGAAACCACCACGGGCGGATTCAGAATTCGCTCCACCTTAGTGGGAGCGATAGGAGTTTTGATGGAAATGGTGGTCATTTCCTGCCAGTCCCGCATCACTTCATGCGCGAGAATTCGGCTAATTTCTTTTACTAACTCCCGAAACTCATTAGAAGTGGTGCGTTCATCACGCAAATAACCTAATTTGTGTCGCAATAACGGATGATCAATTACCTGAATATTTTTCATACTTCCTCAAAACACAGTTCCATCACTTTGAATTTGAAACGGCGGATTGCCGCCGCGTTTTTCTTTGGCCAAAAATCTTCCGGCCCACCAAGTTCCACCTTCGAGCACCTTCGCCAGGGGCAACTCCTGGGGAGATTTCTTTAACTTCTTCTGTACCTTTTCTCCAACTAGATCCAAGAAATGCACGGTGAGCGAACGCCACTCCAATAAAAAGGTCGAATCCAGGGTGAACGTTTTTTGAAATGCCGCCGAATCCTTTGGAGTAATCACACCGGAGTCCACGAACAATCCCCCGTTGCGATATTCCGCTAAACCTGTGAGTCCTTCGATATTTTCCACGCGGAAACCGGCCTCTTGCAACGGCTCGATTAACGAATAGCTCATCCACTGCGAAAGTTTGTGGATCGGCACTAGGGAGTCGTAAGATCCCGGCGCTCCAAGCTTAGGGTGCACCCATGTGTCGCCCAGATTGATTCCGTTTCCTTCCAGTCGACCGGGCCAGATGGAGCCAAAACCTTCCAGCACTGCCCGCAAAATTTCCGGTGCAGGTATCGCTTTCCCACAGCGACTTTCCAATAGATCAAGCAGATTGCCGGGACGTCCCTCAGAAAAGAGGGCCCGATTTTCCACGGCCGCGCCGAGATTTTTGATCAATAACGCTCGCCCTTCCACGCCCAACAACGGATTGGCATCGCTTACTTGAAAAAATCTTTGCAGCATTTCTGGAGAAAATAGTTTTAACGATTTGGCATCGGCAATGGGTAAGCCGTTGCGTTCACCAAAAGCACCGCCTAAAAAGAGCGCGAGGCTCGCTACGCCCAAGCCCTCTGAGCGGGTATACTCACCGCTCTCATCTTTGTATTTCCAGCGATCGCCTGCCCCGGCATCCAGCAGCACCGACGGCACCACCAGATCAATTTTCATGCGGGCGCGTTCCTTGGCGTCTACTTTCGCCCAGGCAGAATCCAATTTTTTTCCTCGATCAATGCCACCAGCGCGAAAATGCCCCCAGCGCGAGTGAAATGGAATATTCCCGTCTGGATAATTTTTCTGGATGGTCTGAATCACATAGTTCACACAGGCATCTAATTTATCCAAATGCAGATCAAAATGACCCTCGCCACTTTGATTAAGGGCAAAGATTCATTTGGCCTGACTACGGATCCGGGCCGGAGTGAATAGCTCCTGCAACTCACTCTCCGTGAGTTTGAACTTATTCATTGATCTTCCTGCCCTTCACTTTTTTCAAGGCAACCTTTGATTTCTTGCCATCTTTCGAGAAATAACCTGCGGCTTTTTTCGCCTCAATTTCCACGTGGGCATCTTCCGGGATCAACTCTTCGGGGATGGAAATGCGGTTCACCACCTGGATTCCACTTCTCACGATGGCATCGTATTTCATATTGCTCATCGAATGCAGATTGTGAATTTTTCGGATACCAAAGAAGTGCAGACAATCAGGCATGAATTCTTGGAATCGCGCATCTTCCGTGCCGGCCACGCATTCAGTGCGATGGAAATAGGTGGCAGCGCTATCGCCACCCTTCTGGCGCTTACGAGCGTTGTACACTAAGAATTTCGTCACTTCACCAAGCGCTCGGCCCTCTTTGCGATAGTAAGCAATGATGCCCACGCCGCCTCTTTGCGCCGTACGAGCGGCATCCTCAATTCCGTAAACCAAATACGGACGACAAGTGCAAATATCAGAGCCAAAAACATCGGAGCCGTTGC
>CAYZLH010000439.1:0-2699 GCA_964478795.1 uncultured Bdellovibrionales bacterium
GTTCGAAAGAAACCATAATGGCGAAGGCACAGTCTACGAATCGGAAGGTAATTGCTCCTTCACGAGCAGCCACCTGGATTCGCAAAATGCAGAAATCTGGAAAGAAAGTCGTTTTCACCAACGGTTGCTTTGATTTATTGCATTCTGGTCACATCACTTACTTAGAAGAGGCTCGCCGAATGGGGGATGCTCTTATTGTTGCCTTAAATGGCGATGCTTCGGTGAAGAAGTTGAAGGGCCCAACTCGTCCCCTGAATACGCTAAAGGATCGACTACGCGTGATGGCGGCCCTGGAATGTGTCAGCGCAGTCACTTGGTTTCCCGAACAAACTCCCGTAGCCCTATTAAAAAAATTGCACCCGAAGGTCTATGTAAAGGGTGGCGATTGGGATATCGCCAAAATTCCCGAATATGACGTGGTAAAATCCTATGGCGGTGCCGCCATTGCTTTGTCTTTCGTGAAAGGCAAATCCACCACGAAGATTATTCAGAAGGCGAAAAACTCCCGATGACTCCGCAACGTGCCAATGAATTAGCCAACCAACTGCTTGCCGGAGATCGTCGCGCCCTCTCGCGTCTGATTACGTTAGTGGAGAATCGCGAACCGGGCGTGGAAGTTGCTTTGGCCAAAGTGTATCCCCACACCGGACAATGCCATCTGATGGGAATTACTGGTCCCCCCGGAGCCGGAAAATCAACTTTAACTGACAAACTGATTGCCCTAGCCCGACAAAAAAAGTGGAAGGTAGGCGTGCTCTGTGTGGATCCCTCGTCTCCCTTTAGTGGCGGTGCGATTCTAGGCGATCGAATTCGCATGCAAGAACACAGCGCCGATCCCGAAGTTTTTATTCGAAGCATCGGCACTCGCGGCGGCTCAGGAGGTCTCTCACGCTCTACCCAAGAGGTGACGATGCTTCTTGATGCCAGCGGATTCGATTTAGTGATTTTGGAAACTGCTGGTGTGGGCCAGACCGAACTCGGCGTACTGGAAGTAGCCCACACCATCAACGTGGTGCTTGTGCCCGAGAGTGGCGACGATATCCAAATGATGAAGGCTGGGATCTTGGAAATTGCCGATATCCTCACGGTAAATAAATGTGATCGGCAAGGCTCTGATCACATCGTGAAAGAATTACGGGCGATGTTGGAATTAGCCACCCAAGATGAAGACTGGCAGATTCCTGTATTAAAGACAGTTGCTGAGCGGAATCAGGGAGTAGAAGAAGTATTCGCTGCCATGGAAAAGCATCGCGCCTTTCTTAAGAGCAGCGGAAAAATTTCCGAAAAACGCTCACGGTTTTCGAAAAAAGCCATTTTAAATGTAATTAAAGATTTCGCCTCTCAAGATGCGGAAGCGAAACTGCGTAGCCCTCAAGGTGAGGCGCTCTTAAAGCAAGTGGCAGCAAGAAAGTTAGATCCCTTTGCTGCTGCCGAAAAAATCTATTCCACTAAGAAAAAATAACTACCGATAAAATCGGCAGTACGTTTGTAGCAATCCGCCTTCTTCGCTCCAAGACTGGAAGCTATAATTACGAATCATTTCAATTTTTGGCGCAGGGCCCGCATCGAATACAATGGCGATGCTCTCGTAAGCTTCTTTATTCCGACCATAGAGGCTATAGGGACTAAAGGTTGCTGTAGCCACCAAAGATGGCTTTTCCGACTTCTGCCAGCTAGTACGAGCGGTTACCGAAAGATTCCCCCAGCTTTGTTCCTCTCCATTAAACTCCCATTTTTCGATGAGTAGCGAGCACGGATTTCCACTAGAATCTTTCCCCTCCAATAAAACTTCGGCCTGGGCGTTCAATTGGAAAATCATCGAAATCAGTAAGAAAATCATAGAGAAACCTCCGTTAGTGCCACGTAACTAACACCTAGCGGCATCCGGGTAAAGAAAGATTTTTAATCTAACCACAAAAAGAGGTTTTTCAGGTATCGACCCTCTTTCATTCCCGCCAAAAAAGGATGATCGGGGCTGGCGTTGCCTTTTTGTAGTACGCGGGCACTACGGCCACTATCTAAAATGGCTTTAGCCACCATTTCTTCGAAGCGCTCTTCGTCCAAGTGATAGGAACAGGAAGATGTACTCAAAACACCACTAGGCTTCACCAACTTTAACGCTCGTTGGTTTAGAGCCCGATAATTTTTGCTTCCCTGTGGAAGGGATTTCTTGCTGGGAATTAGGGCCGGCGGATCTAAGGCTACCGCTTGAAAACTTCTTTCTTCGAGCGTGCCTAAAACTTCCAAGGCATCGCCCTCCAAGCATTGAATTCGCTCTTCCACGCCCATTTCCCGGGCCGCCGCTCGCACGCCATCCAATGCCACTTTCGAACGATCCACGAATACGACTTCTTTGGCGCCCGCTTTTAGAGCGCGCAGCCCCCATGCGCCAGCATGACAAAACACATCTAATACGCGCACATCCTGCTTTTCCGAAAGTGATCTTATCCAGCTACTGAAAAATGTACGATTGGCTCGCTGATCAAAGAAAAAGCCCGTTTTTTGCCCCTGCAACGGATCCACGGGAAAGCGAATGCCATCTTCCACAGCAAAATAACTCCCCTCTTTCCAAGTGCCACATAACACACCGGATTCCACCGCCATCCCCTCTAATTGGGCGGCGCGATTATCTGATCGATGCACCACAGTGGCCGTAGGGTCAATCTTTTGGATTGCTTCGCCAATTTGATTTAACTGTT
>CAYZLH010000440.1:0-2698 GCA_964478795.1 uncultured Bdellovibrionales bacterium
ACCTTGGCGAGCAGGCGCTCTAAATCGCGAATCCCGCTAAGAGAATCCTGAATTCGACGGCGTAGGGAATCGATTTTCACCAATTCATCCACACCATTTTGTCGATAAAGAATCATCTTTAAATCGCTGAGTGGTCGCGCAAAGATTTCCCGCAACTTTCGCGCACCCATGGCTGTGGAAGTTTTATTGAGGTGATGGAAGCAACTATCTTCGGGATTTTGCCCAGGCTTGGGAAACAAATCGAGATGCTCCATGGTGCTTTCGTCAATTTGCACAAATCCCAATCGGCTGCGCACCTTCGGTGGCTGCAGGTGACTAAGATCGCCCAGTTTCTGCGTGTCGCGAATCCGTCGGAAGACAGCGCCGAGTGATTTTAACTGGGCGGAATCTTTGGCCAGGCCGAATCCTTCCAAATTCATTACGCCGAAGTGCCGGCACAAATCTTGAGCGGCGGCGGAAGTGGAAAAGTAGTAATCCGGCACGGTGGTGATACAGGGAAAATATTCTTTGCCGACGATCTTGAGGGTTTTTTCGAAGTTTTGGTCGCCCTCGAGGGATGCGGCGATTAAAATTTCACCGGGCTGCAATACGGATAAATCATCGCGAAGTTGATCGAGGGAAAGAAATTCCGAAAATTCCAGCGAGCCAGTGCTGATATCTGCCAAGGCATAGGTGCCCTTGAGTTCGGCGAGATCCAAGTCTAGCGATAAAAGATAATGATTTTTGGCAGAATCTAGGGTGTCGGGATCGAACGCCATACCTGGACTAACTACTCGTACGATCTCCCGTTTTACGATTCCTTTGGTGGCCCCAGCTTCTTCCGTCTGTTCGCAAATGGCCACGCGTTTTCCGGCTTTGAGCAGGCGGTTGATGTAACTGGCGGAACTATGAAAGGGCACTCCACACATGGGGATGGGGATACTTTCGCCCTTATTTCGCGCCGTCAGAGTAATTCCCAAGATGGCTGAGGCTTCAACGGCGTCTTCTAAAAAGAGCTCATAGAAATCTCCCATGCGATAAAACAGCAAGGCGTCCAAAGCTTCGGCTTTGATGGCAGCATATTGAACCCACATGGGGGTGGACGGCAGTTGTTTTAAGCGTTCTATGTTCATGAAAAGAGAGTGACATTTCTACCCTCAACAAAAGCGGTCGGTCAAACTTGACAGAAATTATCAGACAATGTTAAGATTTAATAACAATTGGCTTTCAGGGTGTTTGGGGCAGGAGGCTCTATGTTTCGCAAGATATTGAAACCACGAAGGTTTTTTATAGTCACTCTACTGCATATCCCAATCCTCACCGGGTGTGAGCTGCCCGTAACTGTGGAGGAGGGACTCACAAAAATCGAGGTGGTTTCCGGGGCCCAAGCCTCGGGGGGTAATCCCGGCACACAAGTGTGTGACCCTTTTGGAAGCACGGGCTCCCAAGGTCGGAACCAGGGATTGAAGGGCGAATTGTATTCACTCGCGCCGGGTATCCCGAACTACACAACTTTGGATCCGTACTTTTCCTTTGGAACCCGAGCTCCCGCCGATGTGTATTTCAATCAGGTGAATGTACCGACTCGCCCCTTTGATGCCGGATTCATTACTCTTGACGGCGAAGTCTTAAAAAACTCTCAAGGAAACACTCTCTATGAATGGTTTGCACTTCGGCTCGAATCCAATCTTCGCTTAGTCCAGGGAGACCGAGCGGGTAAAAAGCAATTTGCGCTACTTACTGATGACGGCTCGCGCCTGCGCATGAAGCTCGATGGCGCGTGGAAGACGGTGATCAACAACGACGATCAACATCCCACAAAACTTCTAATCTCCAATGAACCCATCGACCTAAACTTTCAAAGCGATATCCCGCTAGAATTTAAATATTTCCAAGGACCTCGCTATCACATTGCCGTGATGATTCTCTGGCGAGACTGGCCGGAGGGTGAGGGCGAATGGCAAGAACCATTAAACGGAGCCTTAGGTAACTCACTTTACTTTGATTCCACAAAATCACCTCCAGCTCCCCTACCGGCCTATCAATCTTTATTAGATCGTGGTTGGAGGCCAATTCCGGCCGCCAACTTTTTTCTTCCCAATGGCGAGGTCGTGGCAAATCCTTGTCCTGAAGTTACTACGGATCCAGAAGACCCGACGGATCCCGGAGAAAATCCGCCAGTAGATACGGCGACCGAAACATCGACCGAGACTTCGACGGATACGTCCACTGATACATCCACGGACCCAACAACAATTCCGTTTGCAATTAGCGGCTTCGACGGCACCACCAGTACAAACTCTGCCGACCTAATTTGGCAAACGGCGGAAGTTCCTTCCTCGTCCAAAATTTTTTGGGGAACACAACCGGATCAGTTGAATTCATCGAGTGAAAATACGAATGCACAAACGGTCCACCAAATAGCTGTCACCGGACTTCTTCCCGCAACTGTCTACTACTTTCAGGCAGAATCGCGGGATGGAAGTGGCCGAACGGTTCAGTCATCGGTTTTGATCAAGGCGACGAAATGATTCGTTTCTAACTTTCAACGAATTGTTGTCCTAGCGATTCAGTATTCCTTTTACCGTGGGAAGTCCTTGGAAGATAAATTGAAGGCCTTGCTACGCCTACGGGCTTTCGTTAACCTTATAGTTAGAAAAAGAGGAGTACAAATGGCTAAGGCGAAATGGAAATTTTGGTCTGCTTTCGGTATCGGAGC
>CAYZLH010000441.1:0-2697 GCA_964478795.1 uncultured Bdellovibrionales bacterium
GTGATCAACGGCCGAAAGATGTGGATCACCAATGGCACCCTAGATGATTCAGGCACACCGGCGGATTTGGTCTGGCTGTATGCCCGAACAGATGCAGTGGGGTCACCCAAGCCAAAACTTTCCACGTTTTTGATTGATCGCACTTGTCCCGGTTTTTCCGTTGGACAAAAAATTAAAGACAAATTGGGAATGCGGGCTTCCAATACAGCGGAGCTAGTTTTTGACCAGTGCCGCGTACCCAAAGAAAATTTGGTCGGCGAAGAAGGTCAAAGCTTGCTGCATATGATGAAAAATCTTGAGCTGGAACGCGTGACTTTGGCGGCGATGAGTTTAGGGATCGCCCGCAGGAGTTTGGAGATCATGAATCGCTACGCCGGTGAGCGGGTTGCCTTTGGCTCTCCGTTGCATCAGTTCGGACAAATTCAAAAACATATTGCCGATAGTTATGCCGAATACCGAGCCTCTCGAGCTTACGTTTACGAGACGGCGCGCAGATTAGATTTGTCGAAAGAGGGGAGTCGTCTCGATTCCGACGGTGTAAAGCTGGTAGCGGCATCGATGGCTAAGCGAGTGGCTGATCGAGCGATCCAAGTTTTAGGCGGTTACGGCTACGTTGGTGAATACGTGGTGGAGCGCTTGTGGCGCGATGCTAAGCTAATTGAGATTGGCGGGGGCACACTCGAAGCTCACCAAAAAAATATCACGAGAGATTTGGCGAAAACGCCAAATGTAATTGTCGATCTATGAATTTTTTGGTTTTGCTAATGTTTTGTCTGGTTGCTTGGGCCGGCGAGGCCGACGAGGCCGAAGAGTTGGCCAAGGAAATGGAAGCATGGCAAGAATCTACCCTAAAACAACTGCAGATCATTCAGGAAAAAGCGAATTTTTCCGGCGGCAAGATGAGCGCGGTTCAAGCCAAAGCCGTACAAATTGCTGGCAATGAGAAAATTCTCGAAGCGGCAAACGCGATCTGGGAACATCCCAACCGAAACAAAGTGCTCTGGGTAAACCTCGGCTTTTTCATTTTTATGATTCTAGTGAAGGCTTGGCGCCAGTCGAAGTGTCGAAATTGGTTTATGAAACTATTAGTTGGTTTTGGGTTTTCGATAGCTACGTGGATTGGAATGGGTTTTTTTGTACCATGGATTGTGCTTGGGGATCCCTATAAAGTCTTAGTAACCCAGGTGTTTCAGGTTTTATGGTAAGCGTACACTTAGGCAAATTTATTCTACTTCTAGTTCGGTCTTAGCTGCGCGATTTTCCGTGAAGCAATGTTCCTGTAGAATTGAGCTCCTCGGGCTTCCCCGCAGAGTCCATTTGTCCGGATTGCTGCGGTGAAATGTAAGGATTTCAAGGGGTTCTTCGTATCGTATGGTGAAGGAGCGTCATCAGGATCTAGTTATCGAGAGGCTTTCTTTCGTGACAAAAGTTGAGTTTTTTGGTAGCACCGGGTCAACATGACCAAACCAGTAAATTCAAAAGGAAAAGCCATGCCACCTATCCCTACTCGGAACACGATGAAAGTGAACAACGAAGCTCTTATGCAATGGGTGGCCGAAATTGCCGATCTATTACAACCAGCCAACATTCATTTTTGTGACGGTTCCGCGCAAGAGAACGAAGAGCTTTTGCAGCTGATGGTGAAGAAGGGGACTTTGCAAAAACTAAACCCCGAAAAACGCCCAAATTCTTACTTGGCCTGGTCTGATCCTACTGATGTGGCTCGAGTAGAAGATCGCACGTTTATTTGCTCAGAGAAAAAAGAAGACGCCGGACCCACCAACAATTGGCTGGATCCGAAGGAAATGCAAACGAAGTTAAACGGGTTGTTTCGTGGTTCTATGCAGGGAAGAACGATGTACGTAATTCCATTTTGCATGGGTCCGTTGGATTCGCCTATCTCGCAATTCGGCGTAGAAATTTCTGACTCTCCCTACGTGGTGGTGAACATGCGAATCATGACTCGCATGGGAGAAAAGGCCTTACAGGCGATGGAAGGCAAGCCCTTCGTAAAAGCTGTGCATACCGTAGGCGCGCCGTTGGCTGCTGGTAAAGAAGATAGCAAATGGCCGTGCAATCCGGAAAAATACATCGTGCACTTCCCCGAAGCGCGGGAAATTTGGAGCTTTGGCTCGGGTTACGGTGGCAATGCTCTTCTCGGCAAAAAATGCTTTGCTTTGCGAATCGCCTCCACCATGGGTCGCGATGAGGGTTGGTTGGCCGAGCACATGCTCATCTTGGGCGTGGAGAATCACAAAAAAGAGAAAAAATATGTGGCCGCCGCGTTTCCGTCGGCCTGCGGAAAAACAAATTTTGCCATGCTGATCCCGCCCACTGGAATGGATTGGAAGATCACCACCGTTGGCGATGATATTGCCTGGATTCGTCCGGATAAAAATGGCGTGCTTCGAGCCATCAACCCCGAAGCTGGGTTTTTTGGTGTGGCCCCTGGCACCTCGGCTAAAACGAACCCCAATGCCATGCTCACCATTCGCGCCAATACCATTTTCACCAACGTAGCCATCACGAAAGACGGCGATGTGTGGTGGGAAGGCATGACCAAGGAAGTGCCGGAAGGCATGACCAACTGGCAAGGCAAGCCGCACGACCCGGCCTCCGGCAAGCCTGCTGCCCACCCGAACGCCCGTTTCACCGCACCTGCCGAGCAAAACCCGGTCATCGACCCGGATTGGGAAA
>CAYZLH010000442.1:0-2663 GCA_964478795.1 uncultured Bdellovibrionales bacterium
CAGGAAATCTTACAGGCAACCAAAAAAATCGCCCGTGACCTGCAGGCCAATAAAATTACTGTCGAGCAAATCACCGAAGAAACCATTCAAAAGTATCTTTTTACCCATGAATCTCCCGACCCGGATTTAATGATTCGCACTGGGGGCGATCATCGCATTTCAAACTTTCTTTTGTGGCAATCCGCCTATGCCGAATTGTTTTTTACGCAAAAATGCTGGCCCGATTTTCAGGTAGAAGATTTGCGAGAAGCCATAGCCGATTTCGGTTCTCGTGAGCGAAGATTTGGAAAGGTACTCCATGAACCCCGAGCATAAGAAGCGTTGGCTTACCGCAATAGTGGGTGTTCCCTTTCTAATTGCCGTTTATTATTTTGCCCGGCATTGGGGAATTGTGGCCCTTGCCGTTGCGATTTCCACCGTCGCGTACCGTGAATTTGTCCACTTTTCCGGCGCCTCAAAAACTCTGTTGTGGATTTCTACGGCCTCCGCCGCAGCCTTGAGCTTATGGCTTAGCTTGGATTTTCCCGGAGGAGAACTGGCGCTTTATCTAGCGGTGTTTGTTATTCTGGCCAAAGTTTTGTGGCAGGCCCACACCCAGAGCCCAGAAGAACTACCAAAGAATTTCCTCTTTGCGCAGTCGCGTGTGTTCGGTTTGGTGTACTTAGTCTTGTTCCCCTCTTTTATTCCCAAAATTCACGCGCTTCCGCATGGCCCCACGTGGATGTTGTTTTTGATGGTCGTCATTTGGCTCGGGGACACCGCCGCTTACTATGGCGGGAAGTGGATGGGCCGAACAAAACTTTCGATCAATGTGAGTCCGGGGAAAACCTGGGAAGGCGCGCTGACGGCGCTCATCGCCTGCGCTCTGATGGCTATCGCCTTTCGTTACTTCTCGCTACAACATTTAAGTTTTGGAAAATTAGCCCTCTTAGCAGTGCTCTCCAGCGTGGTGGCGCAAATGGGTGATCTAATCGAGTCCTTGATGAAGCGAGCCTATCAGGTGAAAGATAGCGGCGTGTTCTTTCCTGGGCATGGCGGAGTATTTGACCGCTTTGATAGTCTAATATTAGCGGCCCCCTTTTTCTATCTTTTGGTGCACTGGGGGACGTAAATTTATCGGCCCCGCTGTACCTGCCGCAATGCCTAGCGCTGAGACTAGAATTCCCACTGCGCAAAAGAGGCAATTATTCCCGCGGAATCAGATTTTCTCTGTGCTAGAATCTCATCTATGCCACAAATTCTTACTCAATTATTAGGTATGTTCGAATATGCGTTTGCCATCATTTTTCTATTAGGTGGGGTTATCGCAGTTCATGAACTCGGCCACTTCTTGTTTGCCAAATGGTCCGGCATTCGCGTCGATGTGTTTTCGATCGGATTTGGTCCGCGACTTCTCACCAAAAAATGGGGCGAGACGGAATACTGCCTTTCCCTGATTCCCTTGGGCGGATTTGTAAAAATTTACGGCCAAGACCCAGAAGAGCTAACCAATGATCCCACACCCAGTCCCGATCGGGCATTTGTGAACAAATCGCTAGGGCAAAAAATTAGTGTGCTATTCGGTGGCCCACTGTTTAACTACCTGCTAGCCATCTTTATATTTTCCGTTTTGGCCGTAGCTGGAGTGCAAAAACTTCCAGCCATGGCCACCCGAGTGATCGCCGATTCGCCTGGTTATGAAGCGGGATTACGCTCGGGCGATTCCATTACAGCGATCAATGGTCAACCCACTAAGACCTTTGAAGAAGTAGTAGAAATAATCGCCAACAACCCGGAAAAGGAATTGCAGTTTTCGATTCTCCGCTCTGGTGCTGCGAAAGATTTAAATATTCGTGTGCAGAAGGAACAGGCATTAACCCCTTATGGCGAGCAAAGTGTTGCTGGAGTTTTGGAAGGCCTTGATCCCTTTGGGCGGGAGCCAATACTCGCCACTACTCTCGAGGCTCACCAATGGGGTTTTAAAAATGGCGACAGGATTACCAAGTGGGACGACGTAGCCATAGGCTCTTGGGAAGATCTGGAAGATGCAGTCTCAAAATCCATGCAAAAACAGATTTCTCCAGTAAAACTTTCCGTGCTTAGAGGGAAAGAGTCACTTGACCTTACAGCCGATAAATTGGAATCTTTGTATCGATCGGCTAACGGAGATGTTCACCGTTTCTTGCAATCGGCCGGTGTATTTAATCCTGAACTTTTTGTGCAAGAAGTTTTGCCGGGATCTCCAGCTGCTGAAGCTGGCCTTCTCGCTGGCGATCGAATCATTTCGGCCAACAAAAAAGTAATGCATAGCTTTGAGCATTTTCGTTCCACCATCCAACATGCCGGCGAGAGTGTGGCCCAGGCTCGTTCTGCCGAGGGAAATGTCGATATCTACCCGCAGGCCGTAACTTTAGAAGTGGAAAGAAAGGGCAAAACCGAAACCCTAATCTCGGCCGTCAAAGCCACCAAAGGCAAAGATCCCTTGGGCGAAACGATCATTACCTACACCATCGGATTGCAATCCGCCGGCAAGCCACAAATGCCCCGCAATATAATTTTGGAGCGTACCTTTAATCCGCTAAAAGCGCTCTGGCTGGGCTCCGTTGAAACTGTAAATCACACCGTGATGACCGTGGTAGGGCTGAAAAAGCTGGCCTTTGGCGAAGTCTCACCGAAGACCATGG
>CAYZLH010000443.1:0-2657 GCA_964478795.1 uncultured Bdellovibrionales bacterium
CTGATGAAGATGAGTCTCGTACAATTTGTAATTCTAATTCTCCTGACCCATTTGTCAGCTCAGCCGAGTGCAGTAACTTTGCCGAAGCAAAAAGCTATGTCATCAATTCTGAGGCCGCAAAATCGGCCCGCCTCAACCTTTTCAACACGGAATTCCAGGCCCAACGACCGAATCGACCTAGCCTTCTCTCTCTTGATGCTGTTGTTGCCCTCGGTGAAAGCAATGCTTGCGGTGGGGAAGACGTTCAGGTGAATAACGGGCGGCTCATTCAAGAAGTCGCCGAAAGCTATAAACTCAAATCCACAGAAAAACGCGTACATGACATTTGCCAACAGGACTTCTCGAGCGACATTGGAAGCATCGGCAATACGATCGCAAATTCGGTTG
Source organism: uncultured Bdellovibrionales bacterium (assembly GCA_964478795.1). Taxonomy (GTDB): domain Bacteria; phylum Bdellovibrionota; class UBA1018; order CAIPTA01; family CAIPTA01; genus JAKFYM01. The sequence goes on from CAYZLH010000443.1 coordinate 388, forward strand.
AACGGATATTCGAATTAAAAGAGAAAAACATCATCGCAAGTTCGATCGTCGTTCGCGTAAATGGCGAAAGTCTCAGCGAGACTCAATTCTCTTACGACAAGTCAAAGAATCGGGTGACTATTAATGATTTCGGTTTGGATGTCGGCACACATTCTGGAAAATTGACCATCGACATCTATTACCAAAAAAGACTGCAACTAGATGAAATCTAGCGGTCGCGCATTGCCAGATGACGGCGATATTCACGATAATGATGCCGATAGTAATAGTAAACTCTACGAAAGGGCGCCATTGCCCGAAAGAGTGTCCAGTAGGTCCAAAGCCCCCATTTGCGTGCGTATCCAAATATCCGCAACAGCTCGCCCCGTGTTCGACTAAAGAGTGGAAAAATGAACCAATATATACGTACTAGTGTATTTCTAGCTCCGGCCCTTATTACTCGACAGGAATGCGTTATCCGCTGAAGTCCTCGATTGAGACTTATTGACGTCACAAGGCGCAGGAGAAATTGGCCGAAACGGGAATCCGAGAGCTTCCAGATCAGCTGGCGCGTATTTCGAAACTTTCCCATCCAGGGCCAAAGCAAATCATAGATCCTTAGATGGGGATGTTTAAAAATCAGCGGACTCAGGTCCACCTTCCATGACTCTTTCAGCGCAGGATTAAGCTCCGCAAATCGCATATCGAAACGCGAAGCCTGCAGGCGGTAAGAAAAATCAAGTTCGGAATTCTCGTGGTCCAAAAAACTAGCATCAAGGCCACCTAGCTTGATAAAATCCTCTCGATTTATCCGAAAGGCCCACGAATTAAAAGTAGTCCAATTTGGCAGTTTTGAACCTCGCAGCTTCGAAACAGTGCAGTTCTCCCCACCCTCTAAGAGGGCGACAAGTAAGCGATCCAATTTCAGATGGCTTAATAATTTGGCGTGGATAAAAATTATTTGCGAAGAACGCGCCCGACTAGCGCCCTCGTTTTGTTGCTGCGAAAGATTCGGAGATTGATCCGAATTATCCGCAGGCCAGAATCTGCGCAGATGAAAATCTTTGGGAATCAATTTTGTGGGGATTTTCTGCTCAAAGACCAAACATTCCGCACGAAAACTCCAGGAGCGCTTTCTCAATTCGGCCCAAAAGGAAGCGATAGTGATCTCGGTCCAAAATCCCGTTAGCACAAAGGTGTATTCAATATTACTGTCGATCGGCTGACTGAGACTTTCTTCCCGCCAATCTATTTTAGAGACCTCTTGGCGCCCAAGATCAGAAAAATCCAGTAATTCGGCGACAACTGCCGACTCACCATTCAGAAGTGCCTTATAAAGTGCATCCGCACTCATGTTCCATCCGATGGGCGTTCTTCGACCCGTGCCAAATAGCGTTTCTCAATTTGAAAACGCACAAAATAATTCATTTTTCTTAGTGGATAGGCCCAGGCATAAATCAGCCAATAGCCTCGCCTCAGCACATTGCCCATAAAGCTAGTTGAATGCAGGTACAATTTTCGAATTCTCCAAGGCATATTTCCTGCGAACCAATAAGCGTGGCGCAACAATTCGACAACAAGCTGGCGCAAACGCCAGACTTCGAGGCGGGACCACGTCAACTGAAGAAAGACTCGTATTCGCCAAAGCTCAAGCTTCGAGATGAAAAGTTCCATCCCGCCTATAAATCGTTGGGCAAGCACCAGAAGCCTCCAGACTTCTAGTGTACTCCAGATGCGCTGAAGCCCCCCCCACAATCGTTCAAGCGAAACTCGCAAACGCCAAAATTCAATTTGGGACCAAATGCGCGCGAGCTCACCAAAGACGCGGTAGGTCCAAACCTTCAGACGCCAAAGTTGAATGCTCGACCCAGCACGGACTAACCAAACGCGCATTCGCCAAACACCCAATAGAGAAAGAAAACGGGAAATTGCCACACGCAATCTCCACAATCCAAATGCCGACTGAAAGCGACTCAAAAAGATGCGAAGGCGCCAAAAACCATAGTTAGCCGTTAAGCGTTTGAAGTAAACGGGAACACGCCAAAGCCCCAAGGATGCGACGAAGCGCCTAAAAAAAACAGGAACGCGCCACAGTCCGATCGCTCCCACTAGGCGTTTGCAATAGACTGTGATGTGCCACAACCTGGCGGACGCTATCAGACGCTTCCCATATACTGTAATGCGCCAAAGACCGGCAGCGGCGATCAGGCGTTTTGCATAAACACTTACACGCCAAAGACCGGCGGCGGCGATCAGGCGTTTCGCATAGACACTTACGCGCCAAAGACCGG
>CAYZLH010000444.1:0-284 GCA_964478795.1 uncultured Bdellovibrionales bacterium
GATCATAGACTCAGCCTCAATTTGCTCTAATCGGTGAAGCACCACAGTTCGTAGTGTTTCTTCTTGAAAGGGGTAAATGAGATAGTCCGTAGCACTATAGCGGAAGGCCCGTTCCACCATTAGCCGATTCTTCAATCTGGAGATCAGGATAATGGTCAAGGAATCGTCTACCTTCTTGAGAGATTTCGTGGCATCAAGGCCCGAAATCTCGCCTAAAAACATATCCACCAAAATCATCTTCGCAGAGGCCGGCGCAAGAGGTCATGCCGATTTGCTGCGCATGT
>CAYZLH010000444.1:294-2651 GCA_964478795.1 uncultured Bdellovibrionales bacterium
TGGCCTCTACTGCCTCTTTTATGGTGCCGGCTTCAGCAATAATTTTTACTGCGACGCCACTTAGAGCCTTCTTAATTTCTTTCCGTAAATTTAAATCCTTCGACAAAACAACTAGATTATTCATTGTTATCGCCCTCAGGGATACGGTGCACCTCGATTATTACCGTTTCAATTGCTTTCTCTGATGCTCGATGGACTCTTGCCTTAAAGTTCGAGAAATAGACTTCATCGCCAACGGAAGGTATGCGGTTAAATTGATGCAATAGAAATCCTGATAGAGTTTCATAGTCGCCTTTGGCACTTGAATGCCTAGCTTTTCATTAATTTCATGAATACCCATGTTGGCTTGAACTAAAAATGAGTTCGTCGAAATCTCCATGACTCCTAATTTATTTTCATCCCACTCATCGGAAATATCACCGACTATTTCCTCTAATACGTCTTCTTTAGTGACTATTCCAACCGCCCCACCGTACTCATCGACCACAACTGCCATCTCGGCATTTTGCATTTCTTTGGTTAGTGTTTCTAGCTGTTGAACCTCAGGTACAAAAAGTGCTGCGCGCATATAGCGAGAAACCTTTTCGTGCTCTGGCTCGCGGCAATGAAAAACATCTGGAAAATACAGAATTCCTACAATGTTATCGATTCGTTGATCATAAACTGGCAAGCGGGAGTGTCGTAAAGTTTCAAACATATCGATTGCTTCTTGAATAGAGGCCTCTTTATCGATTGCATCAACGTTAACAAAGGGGAGCATTACTTTTTTAACATTCTGTTGAGAGAAATCGAGAATTCGGCGAATCATTCGCTTATGCCCAAGCCGAATTTCGCTTTCGTCATCACTATCAGAGATAAGTGATTGTAACTCCTCAAGAGCTCGTTTTCTACGCGAGATGGTGTCTTGCTTACCTAGGCCGACTAAATTGGAAAGCCGATTTGTGTAGAAAGAGATGACTAATAACGCCGGCGAAAAAACCTTCGCAAAAAGAAATAACGGCATGGAGCAAAATAGACTAATTTTTTCTGGGAAAGAGCGGGCCAGAATTTTGGGTAGGCTATCGGAAAAAATCAGTGTAATCGGGGCGAAGATCGCCAGCACGAGAAAATCATCTTCAGCCTGGGAGCGCTTAATCGCAATCGTCGCTAGGGTAGTTGCCGTGGCAATAAACAGGTTTGCGCCAAATTGGGTGGTGGAGAGGAGTAAATCAATGTTTTCTAAATGCTTGAGCGCCAAGCTTGCGCGCGCTACTCCTTCCTTTTTTCTTTTGTTTAAAAAGACTTTGTCGGCACTGATTAACGCAGTTTCGGCCGCAGTAAAAAAGGCAGTTACAATGAGGCAAAGACCAGAGGCCAGGAGGTAGAGTGCGAACGATGAAATCATTTCGCAATCTCCCACAGTTCACCGAATAGCTGGTCGAGAATATCCTCCATAGTCACGACCCCTAACGCACGCCCTTGTTTGTCTTCGACAATTGCAATGTGGCGCTTCATTTGACGAAATCTTCGGAAAAGAACTTCTACTTTCATGTTGGGATTGACGAAGAGAGGCTCCTTCATGAGGTCGCGAATTTTCATCTCCTGTTCGTCGCGGTTTATATAGTTAAGCAGATCTTTGGCGTATATGATTCCAATGATTTGATCAAATTTATCTCCCCGAACAGGTACGCGCGCGAAAAAATCATTATTTAGTTTTTCGATTACTGATTTGGGGCTGTCGTCTTGGTGCACGATAAGGCAATCCTTCAATGGAGTAGCGAGCTCAAGTACGGAATCGTCGTCAATTTCGAAGACATTTTGAATCATGTCTTGTTCTTTACTACGAATGGCGCCCTTCTTTTTTCCATCCTCTAAGAGCATGCGAATGTCTTCTTCTTTGATTTGTTCCGTGGATTTAATGCCCTTTTTACGAATTGGCTTCGTGAGAAAATTTACTAGATTTTCCAAAATGAATCTAAGTGGGAAGGATACTTTGTAAAACCACCAAAGTGGAGAAAGGAGGAAGGGAATGAGCGCCACGTTTGCTTTTGCGCCAAGAACCTTTGGTGTAATCTCACCAAAAATCATAATAACCGGCATGACCGTAAGAATGTTAAAAACCGTTACAAGCGTGGGGGAGAGTTGTAAATCTTCGTAATAGTTGGCTATCAAATTTGAGATGAAGACGTTGGTCAGCTCATTGCCAAGCAGTACTGTGGCTACGAGTGCGGTGGGGCGATCCAAAAGATATTTGATTCGCTCAAATCGCTCCGCTGACTTCTGTTTGAGTTGCCGAAGTTGAAACCGTGAAAGGCTAAATAAAGCCGTTTCGGAGGCAGAAGAGAATCCCGCTACGACCACCAAAAAAGCAATGGTAA
>CAYZLH010000445.1:0-2634 GCA_964478795.1 uncultured Bdellovibrionales bacterium
GTGAGGTATTTCATGAGGTCTCCTTTTGGCCCATTCTAATCACTTCTGTTCTGAATCTCCCACTGAAAACTTCTGGCGCAGAGCGGCCCGCTCGCAAGGCAACTGCATTCTCCTCTAGGAAAAGCAGCCGAGTTTCGCTACCCTTAAGAGGAAGTGAAACTCCTAACTCTTTTGCTCTTTACGTGCCTCATTTGCCCGCTGGGCTATACCCAAACCGATGCTTCGGTAATTACCGAATTAGACGATTTTGTACCCGTACCAGCGGAAGATCCCTATGCCGACGAAAACTTTATGTACTTTGAGCGCAACTTTTTACTCACCTTGGGTACGGGTGCATCCATCTGGAACGGATCGGGAAACATCGGAAAGTTATTTGCCCCTTCCATGCCTGATATCAATTTAGGCTTCCGCACGTTTGGTATCTTGGGTGGGATTTACTCCGCTTTGGGTGTGTCAGGTTCCCGCACCAACCACCCAGGAAAAAATATCCCCATGAACCTGAGAACGCTCCGATTAGATGTGGGGATGTATCACTATGCTTCGGGCGATGGCCGATTAGAGGCACTAGCGAATAATGGATTCATGAACCCCATTAGTCCCAGTGGATACTTCGTATGGGGATTAAGTTATATGAATGTGGAGGCGGAATATACAAAGGTAAAACGTACTACTAACGTGCCCTTTTACTCACCGTTTATTGGATTAGGTTTGGATTTTCTACTTAAGCCAAAGCGCACTTCCATCGGCGTGGAGGCTCGCTACTTGCCGTACGCATTCATCACCAAAAACACCACAGTACCTGAGCCAGACTTTGTTTCCGATGAATTGCCCAGCATCATCATCGAAAATCAGTTCCAGTTAATTATCACTTCTAATTTTATGTTTTGAAAGACGCCTGATCAACTGCCGACTCTTTGGTATAACCAAGGATTCCAGCTAGGTCAGGATCAATTTCCCAAAACGACTGACTTCGTACCGAATCCAATTGCATATTCTTTGCCAAATGCATTGGCCATAGAGAAGATTCATCTTTTTGCTTCATATATCCGATTGTCTTGCTAAGAAAGTCCGCAAATAAACGTTGATCTTGCTCGCCGGTCGAACCCCTAACCTCTCCCCACTTTTGCTGCACTCTTTGGGCCATAAAATCTTTCGCCACCTGCGGAATCGATCGCAGATTCAAGTGTTGTGGTTTGTGCAGTAAGTGAAAGGATATTGGTAGACGATCTTTCCGTTGGCCAATTTTCTGAAAATTACTTTGAGTAATCCACTGTAAAAAATCGGGCAAGTGGGAAAAGTTCATCCACGATACGGTGCACGCGAACCAGGCACGAATATTCTCCGGCTGCTTATCTAAGACGCGCAGGTTTTTCTCCAAGATACTTTGGCGTGCCGGATAGCGTAAATACTCGTGGTATTTCCCTACTCCATCCAAACTTATGCCCACACCCACGGCTCGGAACTGTTGCCACAGTGACAAAATAGATTCTGGCAACTGCGTCAGGTTCGTATTGTATTCCAAATAAATTTGCTTCGCTAAGCCGCGATCCACTAGCGCCTGCAAAAACTCTTTGTGCTTGGGAATGATTAGCGGTTCGCCTCCTGCCAGATAAATACGCCGCAAATTTGTCGCATCTTTCGGCAAGATTGAATCCACCGAAAAATCGTGCACCCAAGAAAAGCGATCGGGACTAGCCACCACTCGCCCCGTATCCTTCGTCAACGTCACGGTAATTCCCGAATCATGAAAACTAGAGTTGCCCAGCTGCATCCAGTCCCCATACCACGACGATGAATCCGTGGGCCCACAAGAGCGACACTTTAAATTACACAAATTGCCGAAGCGTACATCCATTTCCACGATTCCCCCGGAATCTACCTGCCCGTCGGGTTGCGTTCGCGCCAGGCGAGTTTGAAACTCCCCTTCCAACTTTTCATTTTTTACCCTTTGTAGAGCGTGGGTACGCCCAGATTTAAGACCGGCTTCCTCTTCCGTCTTACAACGAACACAAGCTGCGGGCCATTCACCGCTCAAAAAACTTTGGCGTACGTTCCGTAAGTCAGGATGATTTTGTACTTGATCAACAGAAGTTGTGGCAACGTTCAGTGGCAGCCCTTGTGCATCCCTTAAGATCCCACTATTAGCCGACACATTGGCGTGGCAGCACAAACGATAATCTCCGTTATTTCTTAGGGCCACCGACCCCCAAGCGAGTGGGCAGTAAAACTCGCTCATCCGGAAAAATTCTCCTCATCAGAAAACAGAATCGGCACAATTTTTAACGTCAACTCGGTGAGAATCGGGCCGAGCAGAAGTCCCGGCAATCCATACACCATCACGGCTCCAATAATTGCCAAGAGAGAAATTACGGGGTTCAGACTTTCTTCAGAAGAAGAAGCAACAATTAGCGGTTTGATAATATTATCTACGCTGCCAGCAATCAGGGCCACAACCAGCAATCCCACACCACCGAAAACATTGCCCTGGATAAAACTAATCGACGCCAGCAGAATTGCCACTGGAGCAGCACCAATAACCGGAATAAATGAAGTAAAAAAAGTGATTACAAACAGAAGAAAAAACTCGTGAAACCCGAAGATCACGCCACCCACTGCCACGATTGTTGCTTGAAT
>CAYZLH010000446.1:0-2621 GCA_964478795.1 uncultured Bdellovibrionales bacterium
TAAAATATCTGAATTCGTTCGCCAGTCGATTCCGTGAGAGCTGTTTTGTTCGAATTGCAGCCAACCAATAAAAGGATGCTGAAAATACCGAACAACACCTTCATCGGAGAAACTTTCTCGCACTTTTGGCTTCGGCAGTATTTGGGTTGGTTTGCACTAACATCTGCGCAAAGGCCTTAGCCTCTTTATCCTTGCCAAGCGCTTTAAAGCTTTCGGCGATCTTTAGGGTACTTTTTCTTCCCAATGCAGATGTGGGCGACTTCTCGTGTAGAACTCCGAACTCCACGATGGCATCTTCGAATTGTTTCTGTTTGTACAGACTATCGGCGAGCAAAAATCTCGCGTCGTTCGCCTTCTTACTTTTCGGATTGGCATCCAAGAAGGCACGAAATCCAGCAGCAGACGCCGTATAGTCTTTTCCTTTATAAGCGGAAACGGCCGCATCAAAACTAGCAGAAACTTTTTTCCCGCTACCGGAAGAGGCAGAGGGATTGCTAGCTCGACTCTTCTCCATATTGCGAATCAACTGCAAATTTTCTTCTTTTTGCCTCTTCAGCTCCTCTATCAACATCGATTGCGTCTTTTGCGTTTCTTCCAATTTAGATTTCAATTCGGTAATCGTCTTCTCCGTGCCCTCGTGAGAAGAGGCGACCGAAGACATTTCTTTTTTTCGCGAGTGTTCCAGCTCTTCAATTTTGCCTTGTAATCGTCCAATCTCAGCTTGCATCTTTTCCATGGCTTGATTGGCTTCCACCACATTTTGTTGCAATTGCGAGCGCATCTCGCGCTCCTCTCGCTCGCGCGCGATCTGCTCGCGAGTTTTAAAGCATCCCGTTAAACCAATCACCACACACAACGCCAACACAGATTTCGACTTCATTATTTCACCAATGATTCTGCTTCTGGGGTACCCCCGCTTCCGCGGAGTGCCTTCCATTCAGCTTCTTCTAATAAGCGACGAGCTTTCCCCGCCAAGTTTCTAGCCTCTTTAAAATTTTTCAACCGATAAAAAGAGCGCGCACGAGCCAATTGGTCACGCGCCAATTGATAAACAGCAGCGGATTCAGGATTCGAGTCCGCTCCCGCCAATAAAGCCGCTTGATTTGCGGCCTCCGCATAGGCCATGGGCTTGATCGGACGAGAGTGAAACATCGAACAAGAAGAAAGAAAAAAGGCTGCCAGCATAATGCTAATGGCAGCCTGATTCTTGATAATCACCCTCATGGGAGAATTTTACTTTATTTCCCCGTGATTACAAAGTTTGCTCGTCTATTCTTTGCCCAAGCGGACTCACTACTTCCCATTTCGGTGGGCTTTTCTTTACCCATGCTGATCGTGGTGACTCGCGAGCCCCCGATTCCACCAGCGGTAAGCTGTTGCTTCACGGCATTGGCGCGCTTTTCACCCAAAGCCAAGTTGTATTGAATTCCGCCGCGCTCGTCGCAGTGGCCTTCCACTTGAATGCTGACGGTGGGGTTGTCCTTCAAAATTTGGATATTCTTTCTAAGCACATCGCGATTCTCGCCAACGATTTCAAAGGAATCGAAGGGAAAATAAATGGTTTGAATACCCATGGCATTGCCCGAATCACTATCAGAAGCCCCGGAGTTAATGTCCGAATCGGTCACTTCACCGCCGCCGCCTGATAAACCCGAATCTGGATCCACGTTTTGTTTTTTGGCGCAACCGGCCATAGAAAGGCCCAAAGTAAGAACACCCATCGCTAACCAATTCTTCATTCGCATCTACTACCTCCTCGTTCCGAAATTCTTTTTTCGTTACAGCCGTTGATAAAATTATGATTTCTCACACGATAATGGAAAATATGGCGATTGGCTACTACCTTCCCGTGCCTCCATTAACGCACGGCAAAGTTTTTTAGGAACTAAATCCGCCCACCATTTGCATATATTGCTCTAATTCAGCGAGAGATACGGTAGCGGTACCCCGCTTGCCCACTTCCACACCTGCGGCAAAATTTGCCAATAGCGCGGCCTCCACGAGCGAGGCTCCGCACACCATGGCCAATGTCAGCATCGATATTACCGTGTCACCCGCTCCTGATACATCATGAACAGTACGAGCAAAGGTGGGAATGTGCATCGGCGAATCGGTACGGGTAAAGAGTGTCATACCGGCTTTCCCTTGCGTAATGATTACAATTGGCGAATCTACTTCCTTCATCAGAATGTTGGCAGCTTCATGCAAAGAGGCTTCATCAGTGATTTGCACCCGACTTAAGCGCTCGGCCTCGTGTACGTTCGGCTTGAAGAGCGAAACTCCGCGATACACGGCAGGAGATCGCACTGCTGTGGTCGGATCTACAGTCAAGAATACGTTTTGTTTCTTGGCTTCTTCAATCACCGATTTAGCTACTCGATCGGTTAGTAGTCCTTTGCCGTAGTCTTCCACAATAATCGCGTCAAATCCGGCAAGAGTTGGCAAAATAGTTTTCAAATAATAATCTTCGGCTTCTTTGCTGAGTGGCGAAGTGGTCTCATGATCAATTCTCACCACCTGCTGATCTTGGGCCACCACGCGCTCTTTCATCGTCGTGCGACGCGAAGAGTGCTTTAGTAAAAACTGGTTGGAAATTCCGTTTTGCTTGAGCAACTGAAACA
>CAYZLH010000447.1:0-265 GCA_964478795.1 uncultured Bdellovibrionales bacterium
GCAGAAGCGTGGGGGGGCTACTGGTCATGGGATCCCAAGGAAACTTGGGCATTGATCACCTGGCTTGCATATCTGATTTATCTCCACGGTAAACTCCTCTTGCGATGGAGGGGCGCGACTCTTGCAGTACTTTCCATCATTGGATTCCTGATCATGTGTTTTGCCTTTTTGGGCGTGAATCTTGTTCTCAGTGGCCTTCATAGTTACGGAGCCGCGTAAGGAGAGATATGGGCCTGGGTCAAAACCCCGAACTGATTTTTACGGT
>CAYZLH010000447.1:275-2613 GCA_964478795.1 uncultured Bdellovibrionales bacterium
ACAAGTAGTTTTCCTCGTTGGGCAGTCATTGGACGTTCAAACGTGGGGAAAAGTTCCCTGTTGAATGCTTTGCTACACCCTAAAGAATTTTTCCGAACTGGATCACGGGCGGGTGTTACGATTGGTGCCATAGGTGTCCGTGTTCAAGTCCACGCGCATAAACAGGCATTTTTGGAGCTAATTGATTTGCCCGGATTTGGTTATGCAGAACGCTCTCGCACCCAAACAAAAACATGGGCTGAGTTGGTCGAGGACTTTCGACGCGTGAGCAATCCGCGATACTTGACCTGGTTATGGCTGGTCGATTCGCGGCGTGAGCCCGATAAATTTGACCAGGAAGTTTTGAATTGGCTTGGACAAGAAAAAATGATTCTTGTTTTTACCAAAGCCGACAAATTGAACGCGAAAGAACGTGTTCGAGTAGAAAAAAATTGGAAAGAGATCGCACAGTTTTCTACAGAAAAAGTTCTGTGGACCAGTGCCCTCGACGGAGAGGGTTTTCAAGAGTTGCAGAAATCAGCGCGTTTAACCGTTAAGGAATACTGTGACTCGATTTAGGATCTTTTTCTTGCTGGCTCTCTTGGTCATGAACAGCTCTCGGGCGAGTGCTGAGATCCTGCGATTCAAAGTTCTGATTCGTGTCGCGAATACCGCGCTGACTACCTTTGATCGGGATCTAGAATATTATTTGCGCAATCCAAGTAAATTTCAGGGCGCGATGAATGTTGAGGGGCGGCAGGCAGCATTAGAGGAACTTCTGAACCGTCTCGTCGTTGAAAATATGATTCTCGAGGAAAACAAAGTAGTGGGAAATGCGGAGCTTCCACCTTCTGAAGTTTTGGCCCTGATGAAAAACCTGAGGAGCGCATTTGGAAATCGTTGGAAGGATTTTCTTTTAGTTTTCGATCAAAGCGAAGCATCCATCCGCGATCGGGTCCAGCGCAAGGCCCTTGTGGACCGCATTGTTGAGCGAAAAATTGATGGATTATTGCGACTGCCACAAACGGGTAAGGAGAAGCCGGAGCAATTGGCGCAGCGAGGTGTCGATGAGTGGCTCGCGCAACTGAGAAACCGCTACCGTGTTCAGGTATTCGAATAGTTCGCTATGCTTAGTGCACGAGAACTTCTCGAGATTGAAGGGGTAGGGGCTCGTTGGACGCTCTCGGATTTTGAGGGAGAACTGGCGCATGCTGATTCGCGGATATTCACAATAGCTGGCGATCATTCTTCAAATATCTCTGCCTTTGTGCTCTATCGATTGGTGCCTGATGGCATCGAAATTATGAACCTGGCAGTGAGGGAGAAAGCTAAGGGGAATGGGCGCAAACTGATCCAAAGTTTTTTGCAGTCGATTCAGGCCGCTTTACCGCAGGGAAGTATTAAAAATGTTTTCCTGGAGGTCGGTACTAGAAACATCGCTGCTGTGAAACTTTACTCGGGTGCGGGATTTCAGGAACTTGCGCGTCGCAAGAACTACTACAAAGACGGCGATGATGCGATCGTGATGCGACTGACGCTCTCTCGATAGACGAATCACATCACCACATGATTTGAAGAAGTGGCAGGCGTAGGAAGGCTTTGTCTCGGGTGTTTTGATTCATATAAGTCACGCCGAAAGCCAAAATGTCCCACCACGTGTGAATAAAGATGGCTTCCTGTAGAGTCCAGTCGTTTTGTTGCACGCGCCAACCCATGTACCAGCCCAAAAGGAATTGATAGATTGGAAATTGGAGTTGATCGCTAATGTGTGCAGCCGCAAATGCGGCTGCCGTCGTCGTGTTACTCCAAAAACGATGATCCATGTATTCGTGAAGTACAGGCATCAGCCATCCGCGAAACACTGCCTCTTCGTGGGTGCCCGCATTGAAGGAGAAGGCTGAGGTGTAGAAGATATCGCTGCCGCTCAAGTTACCAAAGCTCTTGGTGGACTTGTCGAGAGCAATCAAGCCGACCAGGGCAACAAGAGGCAAAAAGGTAGTGGGGCGCGTAATTTCTGAGAAGGCGAAAGGAGCCGCCAAGACATCACCGACAGTTTCTTCCTTGGTGAGGAATTCAAAACGCCCCTGACTTTTTTGGCTGCGAACCGCCGTACGAAAACTTGCGTAGGCACTCAAACCACCCGCGGACTGGTAGATCTGCGCGCCCAACATGAATTGTCGGGCGGGATTGGATTCGGAATCTATCTCTGACGTGAACTCAAAATCTGGGCTCAAGAGAGCATGTTGGGCAATGGCCAGTCCCGCAAAGGCGCTTCCTGAGTAAAAAATTGCGGCCGCTGTTTGACGTTCAGCCCACTGATCAAAGCCGGGAAGAAAAAAGGAGGCCAGCGGAGAAATGA
>CAYZLH010000448.1:0-2599 GCA_964478795.1 uncultured Bdellovibrionales bacterium
GTGCGGGTGGTATGGCAGTGGATTCTCTTTCGGCACAATGAACATCAGCTGCAGGAGGCTGGAAAGTTGGCCAAACAATTACAGGTCGATCAATTTTTGATTCTTAAAAGCTCCCGCTACTCCCCCGTAGACAATAACTTTCCACTGAACACACTGCAATTTAGCCAGGCAGAATTTAGGAGGGGATATGATCTACCCTCGCTGTAAAGCAGATCACGATCAAATATATGTGAACGCGGAAGGCTACCTCTTGCCTTGCTGTTGGATCGGCAATCAACCCCACTTAGAAGAATATCAAAAATTTTTAGGCGACGAATTGTATGCTGCCTGTGACTTAAAAAAAGTCGACTTCGCGAAAGCTGTGAGCGGACCAGCGCAAAAGAAATTAGAAGACTCTTGGAATTCCGCCCAACCATTTTCCGCCTGCCAAGAATTTTGCTCACGGCGGCTAAACCACGAAGAGTCGGCCAGCAAACAAGGCACCAATGAGCGGGAACGTCTCACCTTGGCATAAGAAACTAGGGACGGAAAATCGTTTTTCTCCTTGCCAAGTTCTAGTGTTCATGAAAAATTTCCCTCTCTTCTAGGCCGTTGCGGTCGTGGTGGAATTGGTAGACACACGGTGTTCAGGGCGCCGCGCCAAAAGCATGAGAGTTCGAGTCTCTCCGACCGCACCAAATGTCAAAGTATACGAACCACAATTTCTAAAAAATCCCGAATCTGACGAACCGCCCCTTTGGGGGACGGAGCTGGCGCGTTTTAACGCCAGCTCTCGGTCAAAATGATCCTGATCCACGATCCAGTAGATTTTTACGCTGCTTAATCCCACTTCCACCTTCCTGATAAATTTTTGAAGCATCTGCTTTTGCTCGGTCACGGTCGCTTGATTTAGGAACGCCTTGTAGTGACTCGCAAAATCCTCAAATTTTTCTAAACTAATAATTCGATCCAAGCTTGTTCGGCCAGTTGAACGAAGATTGGAAAGGGCTTCTTCGTTTTCCTTTTTAATTTCCTCAAGTCGTTCCATATGACGATAAATCGGCCCAGGCGACACGGATTTCGGAAGCTCCGCTAATCTTTCTGCAAGGGCTTCAATCTGGCTATTTACGCCGAAGATTTTTGCCTTAAGGCGCTCTTCATCTTTTCGGAGCGGGTTCTCTTCGTGCTTGGCTCGAACTTTTTCAAGAATCGCTTTCATGAATGATTTTTCCGTCACAAGCTTTCGGAATTTTTCCTGAACAAAAGGATCAAGCTTCTTCGCAGGAACTCGGTGCGGATCACACTTGAACATTTTTTTCGATAAAGTCGCATCCCGCTTTGTCGCCCAAACGTGCTCGTAATAGCCAACCTTCCCAACATTTCCGGTCGCAGATTTCCCAGGCATGGGACTATTACAGTTCATGCAGTGGCAAATTCCTGTAAGTATATAAGGGAGACGGCCTTGCTTGTGCGGCTTATATCTCCTTCGATTCTTGTCCAGGATTTTACCGATGCGATGAAATGCCACTTCATCAATAAGGGCGGGCCATACAGCCTTCGCTTCTTTTTCTTCACCACGATGGCGGTAAACCTTGATGCCAAGATAGACTTTGTTTCTAAGCATCGCTTGCAAGTTGTCTACGGTGAAATGGCCGACGCGTTTAAGTCTTCCACCGCCCTCCATATCCTTTCGAAGCCTGTAGCCGTTTTCATTAAGCCAAATAGCTGCTGGCGCTAGTGCCCCTTCTTTTAAAAAAGCGGTAAACGCCATTCGCACGGCCTTTGCCATTTCCTCGTCAATTTCTAGGTAGCCTGGCTTATCGGGAATGGTTTTGTAACCTACAGGGACACACCCGCCGTTGTAGAGTCCTCGTGCTGCACGGGCTGCAATATTTGCCTCAACTCTTTCAGACGTCTGACGTCTTTCAAACTGCGCCAAATTCATCAGCTGGAAGATGACCATTTCTCCGGCAGCGGTGGTCGTATCAAAGTCTTCACGAAGACTGGTAAAGCCACAGTCAAGGGAACGCATCATGTCCCACATCTCAATAAAATCTCTCGAATTGCGAGACAAGCGCGAAAGCTCCGTCACCATTACAAGATCAACTTCTTTGGACCGAATAGCCCTTAGAAGCTCCTGAAGTTTCGGTCTTCGCATGTCCTTGGCGGAGATTCCAGCGTCCGTAAAAACGCCCACGATCTGCCCAAAATCACCGATGCGATTCTTATAGTCGACCGCTTGGCGAAGTCTGTCTTCTTGGTTACGGATGGAACCCTCGGGGTTTTCCGCCTGCTCCTCGGTCGATACACGAATGTAGAGCGCAATTTTAAAATTGGTCTTCTTATTTTTTAGCTGATTCAATTTACCCATCGCTTCCTGTCCTTTCCGTGATTGTGGTCACGTCCATTTCAGAAGCCTTGGGAATCTCTTGGAGCTGGCAGAGATAACCATAAACAAGTTCTGCCATTTCATCAAGAAGCTGGTTGTATTCCTCAAATTCAACGCGCATGGGGATCATTTCAAAAGATTCGATGTCCCATGATTTCTTCATTCACTGTCCTAATTTTATTTCTAAGCCGTATCCTCTCAATTTTTAGAAAACCGCAATTCATTTCCTAG
>CAYZLH010000449.1:0-1561 GCA_964478795.1 uncultured Bdellovibrionales bacterium
TACGCCACCCAATCGCGGAACTCTTCACTTTCTCCTTTGGGTTTTCAAGATATACGACGTAATCCGCGACACTTTCCGGTCCGCTCACGAGTTGCACGTTGAAGCGTCTGTAATCGGTGTAGATATACAGATTGCTTCTCGCACTTCCGTGAAGGGGTTTAATCGTGATGGCCTGATCCAGATACTCAACTTTGAACGCAGATTGATCGCCAACCACAAGGCTGTTCGGGCGATCCGGCACTTGAATAATCGTTGCGACTCCAAGTGCCGTCCTGACCGTGACGATCTGATCTTTCTTAACCTCGACCGTTCGCACTCTAGCCCAAGTGCTTAACGGCAATAGAAACATGAGAATTGCAAAAACAATTCGTGGAAACATAAAAGCCTCCGGTAAAGAGGATTTTCATGTCTCAAGTGAAAAAATCAGTTCTGATATTCTTTTTCCTTCGAGATATACACGCCCCACGGGTTTTGCTCCGTGCGCGGACCGGATTCAAAGCCAAGTTCCAAGCGAAGATCGCCCGCAGCCTTGAGGCCCTGAATGGAGGTGATTCGATCTCCCTCGATGACGGCAATGCCTTTCTTCAAGTCCACTCGGATTTCCACAGGGTAAGCCCGTTGCGCAACGATCTTATCTACGGAAAAGCGGATGACGTTTTGCATGGAACCGTCAAAGGCTCGCTTGGTCGAAGACAGAATAAAATCTCCGGCTTTTCCAACTTGGGCAGCAACTGTCTTCGGTGTCCAGTTGTAGCGATACTTCAGGTATTCGCGCACAGCTCGCTCGATCTCGATTTTGGGATCGGGCTTCGGTGCCTCTTGATAGTAAGAACCATCTGGTGCAAGCGTTAAAACCGCCGTGGGTTTGATAGCTTGGTAAAAGAGGAGCGTTACCAGCAGACCACAAATAAGGTATGCGGAAAACGCCGACATTTTCAAAAATTGATTCGAGTGAGAAAGCTCGGCAAGAGCCTTCGGTAGTTTTCTAAGTTTTAGTTTTACAGATTCGTTCATAAATTCCTTGCTTTAGTAGCGGTACATATCCCGCTTGCGTTTCTTCTCAGCTTGGTAATTCGCAATTTTGATTTTGGCGTATCCACTAGCGCCGGAGTAGGCCGCTTTTCCTTTCACAGCTAACGACATTCCTTTGGTCGGAACTGCCGCTATTGCCGCTGCCGCTTGCTGTCCGATCCCTGACGACATGGCCTGCGCCCCTTGGCTTCCAAGGGATTTTACGAAAAGAGGGGTTGCGAGCATCGCAATCGCAATGACGAAATTCATTACAACGATGGTCACATAGGCCCCTTCAGTTTTGTACGCATCCCCAAAGGCCAAAGATGCAAGCATGGCCCCTAAGATCGCCCATACAATTTTCCAACACGCTACCTCGATCATTCCGCGAAAGAGGTTGGCCGTGATGTTTCCCGTCGCCGGGAACAAATTGAACAAGAGCAAGAGCGGAGCCGATACCATATAAAACACCCAAAAGAAGTGATACATGGCAATCATCAGATAGCGGGCAATATACAAAATTAAAAAGCTCAAGAAAGTTAGAACTGCA
>CAYZLH010000449.1:1571-2596 GCA_964478795.1 uncultured Bdellovibrionales bacterium
AAGGTAAGTACCGCCATAAGCAGATCGTTAAATCCAAGTAGGATGCTCGCACTTCCTGCTGAATAATTCTCACTCTTTTCCTTCGCCATCTGAATCACGGCATCAAGCGTGTTCATGGAGTCGATCTTTTCCGCAATCCCATCGGTTACGAAAATGATTGCCTGACTGATCTCAGGAAAGGCCGCAAGAAGTAGCGTTGAAATCATCGCTCGTTTAAGTACATCAACAAAGTCCAAACTATTCCCTGGCGAACGCAGCCATGTCACCGCAATGGAAAGGCAGAAAAACACGGGTAGCATCAGGTAGTACATTCGCACGAACTCTTGGTGAAGATCGCGCATGAGCGATCCCATCAAATTAAAATCTGGCATAGGCTAATCTCCTTTGAGGGTTCCGAGCTTGGTTTCCCTCGGAAGTTTGCCAAAGCCGTCAGATAGTCCGTCGTACTGTGCCCGAAACTGTGCCGATTGCAGTTTTTCTTTCCGGTTCTGCAAGGCCATGTTTTCACCCATCGCCTTTAGCATCATCGAATTGGTGCGAAGCACTTGGGTTGTAACTCCAATAAGCACGGCCATACTCTGTGCTGTCAGTTTTGCGGCCCCTTGTGGGCTTACGTTCTGCGAGTGAGCAAAAATCCTTTTGCTTTCCTCATCAGCTTGGTCAGCGAACCGAAAGAGAGTTCCGTTCATGGAAATACTTTCGGATGCAGACTGATCTTGTGCTTGCTGCAAGCGAAGTTCTGCTGTCTGTGGGATCTTCCCATATAGATCGTCAATGATCCGCAATACCTGATCGGCCGTTTCAAGATTCCCGTAGATTCCTGGGTTGAATCGCGGATTCATCATCTGCATAACCGTAAGGCCGTCCCTGATCCCTCGGTTAATGTCTCTGAGTAACCCCAAAGTATCGCCTCCAGTTGAAAGAATCTTCTGGAGTTGCGCCAGTTGTTGAATCGCGTTTGCGAGAATCTGCATGAGTCCCTCGCTGAACCCAAGCCTGCGGAACTAAAAACAAAGATCCGAGAC
>CAYZLH010000450.1:0-2594 GCA_964478795.1 uncultured Bdellovibrionales bacterium
GACTAGCGAATTAGAAATCTGCGTTGAACACCACAGCGCTGCTCTTTGCTTCGAATCCTTTTTGATACTCCGTAACTTTTTTCTCGAAGAAGTTCGTGAGTGGTTGAACATCTTGCAGCACCATAAAGCTAAATGGATTTTTGGCGTTATAGCGTTTTTTGAATCCTAATTGGATCAAGCGCTGATCGGCCACGTATTGCAGATATTCATACATCAGGGCCGGCGAGAGACCAGTCACTCCTTGCGAAAGTGCGTCGGAGCAGAAGGCCATTTCGACTTCGATAGCTTCATCGATCATCTGAATGATTTTCTTTTCCATGGCGCTATCGAAAAGATGTGGATACTCCGCACGAATTGCCGCAATGGCCTTCATTGAACCTTCGATGTGCATCGTTTCATCGCGGAACACCCAGTTGGTGGCCGAGGCGAGTCCAGGCAGGAGACCTTTGTTTCTTAGATAGTAAACATAGGCGAAGGAGCCGAAGAAAAAGAGGCCCTCAACGCAGCTCGCGAAACAAACGATGTTTTCGATGAACTGACGGCGTTTGTCGTCGGTGTCGAGCACATCGAGTTTGTCGATGCTATCCATATACTTAAAGCAGAAGTCGGCTTTCTTTTTTACCGCCGGGATATTTTTGTAGGCATCAAAGGCTTCTCTGCGATCTTCCATATCTGGAATGTAATTGTCTACAAGCAGGAGGTAAGTCTCGACGTGCAGCATTTCGTCAAAGAGCTGCTTGCCGAGAAACATACGGTATTCCGGTGAGTTCACGTGCTTGTAAAAATTCAACACCAGATTGTGGGCCACGATATTGTCGGCGGTGGCAAAGAACGCCACCAGACGCTTAATTAGATGCGCTTCTTGAGGAGAAATCTTATCTCTCAAGTGTTCGAAGTCGATGGAAAAATCCAGCTCATCCGTGGTCCAAATATTTTTGATGGAATCCTTATACAGCTGGAAGAATTCCGGATACTGCATCGGGCGCAGCGTGAGGTTCAGTTCAGGATTGAGGATCTTATGCATGTTTCACCTTTTCTATTGGCAAGCTTCGCAGGATTCGGGGTTTTCCAGAGAACACACTACCGCTTCTTCGGCAGAGGCTGCTGGTTTGGTTTCTTCCACCGTATTTACCGTCGTTTTTTGGATGGCCGTTTTGGCGCGCGAACGGAGATAGTAGGTAGTTTTAATGCCTTGTTTCCAAGCATACATATACATCGAAGAAAGTTTTCCGATGTTTGGGCTCTCCAAAAAGAGATTCAAGCTTTGGCTTTGGCACACAAAGGACGAGCGCTCCGCTGCCATATCAATCAAATCTTTTTGGGGCGTTTCCCAAACCGTTTTGTAGAGTTCGCGCACTTCCAGCGGAATCTCTTCGATCTCTTGAATCGAACCGTCGGCCGAAATGATTTTTGCTTGGATTGCCGTGTTCCATAGACCACGAGTTTTCAATTCGCGAATCAGGTAGCGGTTTACTTGCAAGAATTCGCCACTCAAGGTTTCACGCTTAAAGAAGTTCGAAATTTGCGGCTCGATACTTTCGTAGCTACCCACGATGGACGCAATAGTTGCCGTGGGAGCGATGGCGATGAGCAAAGAATTGCGCAGGCCATTTTTTTGAATGTCTTTGGCCAAGGCATCCCAGTCGAAATGCAAGTCTGGCATGAGCGGTTGATTTTCTTCGGCCAAATGCACCTGCAACTTACCTTCGGCATAGCGCGAGTTGGGAAACTCTTCAAAGGAGCCATGCTCTTGGGCAAGCTTCATGCTGGTTTGCAAGGCTTGATAGTAAACTACTTCTTGGATGCGATTGGAAACTTCACGAGCTTTTTCCGAAACGAAGGGCAACTTCATTTTGAAAAAGGCGTCTTGGAGACCCATTACGCCCAGACCCACGGGGCGCCATTTATTGTTCGAGTGTTTGGCTTCGGGGGTGGGGTAGAAATTGATATCCACCACGCGATCCAAGAACTTGGTAGCCACGGCCACTACCTTGCGTAAGAGATCGTAGTCGAAGTTGCCATCGTTGCGTACATAGGCCGCCAAGTTGACGGATCCCAAGTTACAAACGGCTGTTTCTTCGCCACTGGTTACTTCCAAAATTTCTGTGCACAAGTTCGAAGAGTGAATCACATTGCCTGGTTTCGCTGTTTGGGCAGAACGAAGGTTGGCTTTGTCTTTGAAGCAAATCCAGCCGTTGCCGGTCTCGGCCAAAGTTTGCATCATTCGCGCATAGAGAGCGCGCGCGGAAACTTTTTTCAAGGCCTTACCAGCGGCTTCCGCAGCTAAATAATGAGCATCGAAAGTGGCGCCGAAGCAGTTGAGCAATTCAGGAGCGGAACTTGGGGAGAAGAGGCTCCATTCGCCATCTACTTCCACGCGCTTCATGAACAGATCGGGAACCCAGAGGGCCAGATTCAAATTGTGAGCGCGGCGCTCCTCGGAGCCGGTGTTGTTGCGGAGCTCAAGGAAGTTTTCGATATCGGCATGCCAAGGCTCGAGATAAACGGCGGCGGCCCCTTTGCGTTTTCCGCCTTGGTTTACAGCGTGCACAGAGGAATCAAATAATTTTAGGAAGGGCACGATCCCGTTGGAC
>CAYZLH010000451.1:0-2593 GCA_964478795.1 uncultured Bdellovibrionales bacterium
CCCGACGACAAAAACGAGAAATATTGTTACCCTCTTTCATAAGCTGAACTGGAAAAATAGTAAAATGAAACCATCCATCTTTCTTGCGATCGTTAGCCTTCTCCTGCCGCTGGCCTCCAAAGCTGCGGAAACCTGGGAACTCTGCCTAGACAAAGGGGATTTTAGCCTAAATGCCGATACTTTCTTAAAATCCCAACGGGTTTCGAAAAGCGGTTGCGATATGCGTTTTGTGGAACTGGGCGGAAAGGGCACCCGATTTCAGCTAAACCTTTGCGATCCCAACATTCGCATTGATCAGTTCGCCGCCATCGATTCCGAATCCTATAACCGCTTCTATGCTGGTAGCTCTGGCTGTCCGGCCCCCTTATTTGGTGCCGATTTTGGTGTCACCCAAAAAGGTGGGGTGGAATTTGAAGCTGCCAAGAAGCGCGTGATGGAAATCTTTCAAGGGCTGAAGAAGGTTTACGGCCCAAAGGCGACCAAAGCCGATGCTGAAAAGATCCGCGATGCCAAAGAAATCAATTCAGATATTCAGATGGGCTGTGCCGAGCTGTTACTCTCCGAGTATTTAGAAAATTGCAGTTCCTTTGAGGCCAAACCGAAGGAAGAGAAGATTAATCCCATCCCAAATATTCCGGGCGTGCACCCGCAGACCATTAAGAAATAGAATTTTTCGAGCTGGTTAAGCCGCCGCGCTTGTTTCCTGGCGAATTTGCCTATTTTGCTTAGAGGCGTAGACCTTTTTCAATGGCGGCCTTTTGTAGGGCCTGGATTTTCGCTCCACCGGCCACGGCCAAATCAATCATGGAATCGAGGTCTTTGCGGTCAAACAGTTTCTTTTCTCCGGTGCCTTGCACTTCCACCAGACCGCCGGCTCCCGTCATCACGATATTCATGTCCACATCACAGGTGGAATCTTCATCGTAATCTAAATCGAGCAGGTGGAGTCCATTTTTCATGCCCACGCTGATGGCGCAAACCGAATTCACCAAAGGGTCCGTAGCGAGCTGCCCATCTTTTTTCATTTTTTGGATGGCTAAAGCCAACGCCACATAGGCACCACAAATGGAAGCCGTACGGGTGCCACCATCGGCCTGAATCACATCGCAATCTAACATGATAGTTTGTTCACCCAATTTGCCAAAGTCCACGGCGGCCCTCAGGGCGCGACCGATCAAACGCTGGATCTCTTGAGTGCGACCGCCCACTTTTTCGCGCTCCCGCTTCGAACGAGTGTGTGTGGAACGGGGAAGCATGGAATATTCGGCTGTAACCCAGCCCTCACCCTTACCTTTGAGAAAAGGTGGCACCGAGCGCTCCACTGAGGCCGTACAAAGCACCTTAGTGTAACCGAAGGTGACCAGGCAGCTTCCTTCCGCATAGCGATTCACAGCGATGTCAAAAGTCACGGGACGCAAATCACCTGGGGATCGATCAAAGGAACGCTTCATGTTTGGCCTTTCTTCCGTATGCACATTGGGCTTGAATGCCACATTCCCCACAGCGGGGGCGTCGGGCGATACAGGTCTTTCTACCATGAAGAATGAGCCAATGGGAGAATTTCGTCCAATGCTGTTTGGGCACAATTTTCATTAAATCTTGTTCAATTTTGGGCGGATCTGATTGTTTGGTAAGACCGATGAGGTTCGTAATTCGTTTCACATGCGTATCGACTACGATGCCTAAAGGCAGGCCAAAGGCTTCCCCCAGCACCACATTGGCCGTTTTTCTTCCCACCCCCGCCAAGGTGGTTAGCTCTTCAATGGTTCGGGGCAGGGTTCCGCCAAAATCATTCTGAATCCTCTGGGCACAGGCCACTAAATTCTTGGCTTTGGTGCGAAAAAAATTCACCGAGCCGATGAGTTTTTCCACATCTTTTATTTTGGCTTTCGCCAGCGCGCGGGAATCCGGATACTTGCGAAACAATTCCGGGGTCACTTTATTTACGCGCTCATCTGTACATTGCGCGGAAAGAATCGTGGCAAACAAAAGTTGTTCGGGCCCCTCATGATGAAGGGCGCACTTCGCATCGGGAAATTCGCGATCGAGAATATCGGCCACGGCCTCCACAATTTTTTGTTTTCCGGCGATGGTCGAAGCTGGGTTTGCACTTACCGTTTGTTTAGCCATGCTTCCATTTCTGCACGGGATTTGGAGTTGGTCACATGGCTCTTATTGAGCCCCGCTTTCCGGGCCATCATCACACCGTATTTGATATCTTCTAAACCGCGCGTGCTGTGCGCGTCGGGAAACACACCGATAGTCACTTTTTTCTTCACGGCTTCCGGCAGAATCTGCCAGTCCACATCTAAACGATAGGGGTTGGCATTTAGCTCAATTCCCTTGCCATGTTTCGCGGCAGCTGCCAGCACTTCTTCATAATCAAATTCATAGCCCTCACGGCCTAGTAATAAGCGCCCCGTCCAATGACCGAGCCAGGTGGTGTATGGGTTCGCCAAGGCTTTGCACAAGCGTTTGGTCATATCTTGCTTATTCATTTTCATTTGGCCGTGCACGGAGGCGATCACGAAATCAAATTTCGCCAAAATTTCATCGTCATAATCCAGGGAACCGTCAGCTAAAATATCGCTTT
>CAYZLH010000452.1:0-2578 GCA_964478795.1 uncultured Bdellovibrionales bacterium
AACGAGAAATTGAAACCTAGAAAATCCCGATCGGAAAAGCCTAAGTCGTCCCGCTCTCCTCGCCCCCGTGCGGGCCGGAAACGTCCGGGAAGTGAGGGAGAAAAATCTCACGCTCCACGGCCAATGAATTTTCGCCAAGCCTTTGACGAACTTTGGATCAAGCTTTTTACCACGCCGATTCATTTGGATTCGGCCCTTTCGAAAGCGCCACCTTCACAGAAATCCGCTCTGGCGGAAATTTCCCGACTGCTGCTCCAAAGGCCTGTTTCGCTCGCAAAGTTTTTGAAATTCTATCTATCTGAAGAAGAACCCTTTGGCCTGGATCGTGACAGCCTTGCTGAATGGCCCACGGCGCGAGCCATGGCCGATCGCCTGTTTCATGCTTGGAAGAAAGATCCAAATTTTGCCGAGGAAGGTTGGCCCAGCCCCGGCGATTTTCCCACGTGGATGACCGATGATTGGCGCCGTGATTTTGGCGACCGAGTGGCGAGGGAATTGGTGGAGTCGTTAGCCCAGCCTGCCCCTTTAGCCTTGCGAATTTCCCGTAAATTAGGACGTAAAGAAATTCTTTCGAAAATGAACGACAGTGGAGATTTCTCTCAACGAGCGAAGCTGAGCAAAATATCGCCCTATGGCTGCACGTTTTCCGGATACGAAATGGTGATGAATCATCCGCTCTACAAAGAAGGAGCCTACGACCTACAAGATGAGGGCTCACAGATCATGGCGCTCTTTGCCCTTTGGCCCAAAGAGTTTTTACCATTGCTTCGCAAAGTTCCCGGTGCTTGCCGAGAGTGGCCCGCCGACCGTGAAGTGCCAAAACCTCCATCACAAACTTTGACGGTGATCGATGTTTGTGCCGGTGCGGGCGGAAAGACTCTCGCCATGGCCGACGCCTTTTTGGGCAAGGGCCAGTTTTATGCTTACGATGTTTCCGAAAATAAGTTGGCTGCTCTGAAAAAACGCGCCACCCGAATGCAACTTTTCAACATCAAGACCCTGGCGTTGACGGAAGGCAAGGAGCCGGAAGGAATTAAAAAATTTGTCGGCACTGCCGATCGAGTTTTGGTGGACGCTCCCTGTAGTGGTTGGGGCACTCTGCGCCGAAATCCTGATTTGAAGTGGCGCCAAGAATATGATTCCCTCGAACGTTTGGAAAAACTCCAATTGCATCTCTTGGAAACCTATTCCGTGCTTGTGAAGAAGGGTGGGATCCTGACTTTTGGAGTCTGCACTTTCCGCAAAGCGGAAACCGAGGAACAAGTAAAAGCGTTTCTACAGCGAAACCCAAACTTCCAATCGATTGGCGGCGGATATTTTGGCCCCGGTCCCTCGGATGCTTTCTTCTTTCATGCCTTTGAGAGAGTTTCATGAACGTCTTGCTCGGTGCTATTTTTGCTTTTTTTTCGGTGGCCTTCGGCGCATTTGGCGCTCATAGCCTAAAATCAATTTTAGATGAGTATTCCTTAAATATTTGGCAGACAGCAGTCAGCTATCAATTCATGCATGCGCTCGGTTTACTTGCTTTGGGTGCTTTGGAGAAAGAGCGATCCCTGCAGTGGAGCGGTCGTTTTTTTAGCCTCGGAATCCTCTTGTTTAGCGGGAGCCTTTACCTGTTAGCGCTCACTGGAACGAAATGGCTGGGAGCAGTCACGCCCTTTGGGGGTCTATGCTTTTTAATCGGCTGGGCCCTGCTCGCGTATCGCGCCTGGAAAAGTCTGGCGAAATAGAAACAAAACTTTTTTGCTCCGGAAGAATCCAGTAGAATTTCCACATGAATCTCCTAGAAAAAGTGGAATCCACCGTCGATCGTTGGGTTTCTCCGCAAACAAAAGCCACCGCCATCCTCCGCGGTTTTGGCTTGTGGAATATTCCGCTCTTGTTTGCCGTACGACCCAAAGTCCTATTACTAAACGATGAAGAGATCGAGGTAGAGATTCCCCTTACACGAATCACTCGCAATCATTTGAAGAGCATGTACTTTGGCACGTTAGCAATTGGCGCCGATTGCGTGGTAGGGCTCTTAGCGGTTCACCACATTCGCCAGCAAAAAGGAAAAGTTAATCTCGTATTTAAAGACTTTCATGCCGAATTTTTAAAACGAGCCGAAGGATCCGTAATCTTCCGCTGTACGATGGGAAAAGAAATTGAAACTTTCGTTCGCGAGGTGATCGTTTCTGGTGAGCGAAAGAATCTATCCGTCCCTGCCGTCGCAGTTTTAAAAAAAGATCCATCCGTTGAAGTTGCGCGATTCACGCTCACCCTTTCACTGAAAAGAAAGGGCTAGGCATGCGCGCCGCACTTCTAGTTCTACTCATTTTTTGGCACATCTCCTCCAGCTGGTTGGTGCGCTTTTTTATTCGCGATCCTAAGAAACTTCGCGAATTCTATGTAAGCGGAGTGTCCCGCCGAGCCAAGCTTGCCGCAAAGCTTTTGCACTTTGATATCAAAGTTCAGAATCCAGAACGGGCCAGAAAAAATCAAAACTACCTCATCATCGCCAACCATCTTAGCTATATCGATGCCATCTTGATGGCTTATTTTCGAAAAACCTCATTTGTTACCTCGATGGAAATCC
>CAYZLH010000453.1:0-2577 GCA_964478795.1 uncultured Bdellovibrionales bacterium
GGTGCCTTGCACTTTACCTTTGCCAAAGTCTTTTTCGTAGATGTGAATTTCTTCATGCAGCTTGGTGATATAGGGAATATCAATTTTCACCGTTCGGTCGCGGAGCGCTTCCATAAACTCGTTGTTTTGCAGCTTACGAAACTCTGGTTCGTTGGTGTGACCGATGATTACTTCGTCGATCGATGTCTGCGCAAATTTCTTGGGCTTCACCACGTGCTCTTGGCTGGCGCCGAGCAAATCGTAAAGGAACGCCACATCCAGCTTCAATACTTCCACAAACTCGATGATTCCGCGGTTCGCCACTTGAAACTCGCCGTCAAAATTGAAGGCTCGTGGATCAGAATCCGAGCCAAACTCCGCAATCTTGCGATAGTTGATATCGCCGGTGAGCTCGGTGGAATCCTGGTTTTTTTCGTCTTTAGGTTGAAAGGTTCCGATGCCCACGCGGTCTTTTTCCGATAGCACAAAACGGAATACTTTCACGTGCTCCATGACTTTGGTCCAGTCACCCTTGTAGCGATTCATGAGCTCGCGGAAAATCATTCGCATGGGAGGCGAAAGCTCACCCTTTATCTTCAGTTTGTAGCTGCCCTTGCCTTCTTTGTTGACTGCATCTTCAAAGGCTATTCGAGAGCCTTCGGGAATTAACAACAATGGCTCTTCGTTCATGGGGCTGCGCATTTCGCCGGTACTACCGACCAATCCATACTTAGGATCGTCGATAAACTTGAAGGTATAGAGCGCACCTTCGGCAGTATAGGAATATCTTTCAATCCCTTTTTTCAACAAGCGAGCGATGGTGGACTTCGCGCTTCCCACAGGACCATGCAAGAGCAGAACGCGCTTTTCCGTGCCGTAGCCAAGCGCTGCGGAACGGAGAAAATTCACGAGTTTCATGAGGTGCACATCGAGGCCGAAGACCGCGTCTTTGCCGTTATCAATGGGGTCTTCAAAAAATTTATAGTGCGTAACTTCTTTTTTGTATTCATTGAATTGGCTAGTGCCAAATCCGAGAATCATATCGTACATGCGTTGAAAAGCATTTCGCGAAACGTTTGGATTGGAATGAACCATTTCCAAGTAGTCTTGAAAATTTCCTTCCCAGTGTAGTTCTTGAAAATCTTTCGGGCTGTGGTGTTTGGCAACAAATTGAAAAAGATTTTTGCTCATTTTAGGTCCCCTCTCCTTGGGTGCCGGGGATTGCCCCCGTATACAAAAATTATCTGCCGCTAACCTGCTGAAGTCAAAGGTTAAAACCAATACTTAACGCTTTGCGTAAGGCATGGAATTTATTCAGTTCTAGGGATGGGAATGAGCATTCTGTCCCAGCGCGAACATTTTCGCCCATCGAAATCCGCTAGCAGGTATTTTTCCCGCTATGGAATCGGCAGTTAGGCACCGAAACGAAAGGGATGCTCTTACTATTGCTACCCATTCTCGCGTGGGCCGCCAACTGCGCCAATGACTTCGCCAAAGTGGTGCCCAAACCAGCCGCACTTTCCGTTGGCGGTCGCACGGTAGCCTATCAATTTTTGCCCGCAAAAAACCCAAAAGGTACGGTACTTTTGCTAAACGGCTTAATGATACGGATGAAGGATTGGCGCTCGTATGCCCAAAAACTTCGTGCTGATGGATACAGTGTTTTGCAAGTGGCTTACTCCGGGCAACCGGAGTCACTGGCAAAAAACTCTGATCAAGTTTTCCAAGATCCCATTTCTGGAGAGATGCTGGCCGAAGAAATTGCTGCTGCAGTCAGCCACGTAAAGATTGATCCGCCCTTACACATTCACGCTTATTCGTATGGCTCTTTTCCAGGATTGGAATACGCCAAACGCTACCCCGACAAAGTAGCCTCACTTACGCTGCTGAATCCGATGGCGAAATCACTGGGAAACTATATTCCGCAAGCCGCGATGGCCAACGCCACCCTCAATCAAATGCGGTCGGTTTCGGCGCTAATGGACCCCTTTGGCTTGTTTGGCGGAGCTCGGCAGATCGCCAATTTCCAGGATAGTGCCTATCGTAAGTCAGTGCGTGATTCTTTGGCAAAATACAAAGCCGGCGATCACTATCCCGCCAGCGTTGAACGGCAAGCCTTTGAAAACGGCACCGTCGAGCTTACGATGGGCGCTAAAGATTTCGACCTGACGGACTACAAAGACCTAAAACTTCCGAAGATCAATTTACTATTGGCCAAGGATGAATTTTATCCCGAGATGCGGGCCGATCAGCTGGCGTTCTTTCGTGCGCTAAAGAAAAATTCCAAAGGTAAACTGCATGTCTTCGACAAATACGGTCACAATGATCTGCTCGGGTCCGCCGAAGATGACTTCTTAAGAGTCGCCACCCCGCTATTAAACAACACACGCTAAAGAGTAAGTCTAAAACCGAGCTTTTCCTTCCTAGATTGCTTTGTTAGCCTATAACTATTCATGAAGATAGTTTCGGCAGGGGCCACTAACATTGGTAGAAAGCGAAAGGTGAACCAGGATTCCTATCTCATGGAACCTGGCAGTAAACTTTTTGTCGTTGCCGATGGTATGGGCGGCCATGCCGGTGGAGAAACTGCCTCGAAAC
>CAYZLH010000454.1:0-2551 GCA_964478795.1 uncultured Bdellovibrionales bacterium
AAAACAAGCCTACCTGTACGAGGATACCTATCCACTGACTGGCAGAAAATGCCTCCGACTTATCTCCGGGTGTAGATAATAGAAATCGCGCCAATAAAAATGAGGCCACTAGCGGAAAAATCCAAAGCAATCGAGCTTTGATAAATTTTTTATCCATAATGTGCTTTAACGCTAACATTCGCCAGGAAAGGCAACAAGAAATTCCCTTGCCCCACGTGGTTTCTCAAAGGCATAATTAATGAGTGAATTCCGGCGTCTTCAAAGTTCGCCACTGGCGAGAATCTGATTTTCCCCTCTTCGCATTATATGCAATATTTGGAATTTATCTTTTCTATTCTTCTTGGTTTCGATGGCCTGATGCGGGAGTAGACTTTGGATACTTCCTTTACAACGCTTGGCAACTTTCAGAGGGTGCCAAATTTGGCGAACACTTTCACTATTACTACGGGCCTTTGGCTCTTGTTTTCTATTCTGCTCTTTTTAAGATATTTGGCGTCAGCATTTCAGTAGTCTATTGCGCAAATTTTTTCTTTCTTTCATGCACAACGATTCTGATTCACCGTTACTTTTGTAGGTTTTCAAAATACATAGCGGCAATGGCGACCACTTCCTTTCTCGGTGTATTCGCCTTAGGGCAGTATATATTTCAGGCAAACTATAACTTTATGGCCCCCTACAAGCCGGAAATATCCCTGGGCACGCCGTTACTGTTGCTCACAGCTCATTTTTTTCTAAAACTACAGAATCGCCCAAACAAAAGTCTTTTTATTGGCAGTGGATTCTGCGTGGGACTGCTTCTACTCACCAGTACAGAATTGGCCTTAGCTGCATTTGGAATTCTATTTGTCGCAATTTGTTCCTCGTCTCCGATTTTCCGCAAGGAAAATATATTGTTGCTGTTGGGCACATTGGTGGCTCCGACTCTTAGTTTTCTCTATTTCACCTTCGTGCAACCGGCAGCCAATCCATTACTAACCACCTTGCGAACCGTGGAAGTGTTGTCCCACAACTCTTTGTTGTTTGCGGATAGTCTAAAGGAACTAATGGGACTGGACCGACCTATTTTTCGACTCGCAATTATTCTGAGAGTTTTTTGCTTTTTTTCCCTTGTTGGGGTGCTTTTTGCCATTCTTGGAAAATCGCTTAAACCACCTCTTCTTTGGGCGATTGCGTTGCTTTCAGTACTAGCCATCGTTTTCTTTAATGCCCAGATCACCTACTGGCTTTTTTTCCCAAAATTACTTCCATTAATACCGCTCTTCGGTCTTCTATGGTGGGTTTTGGATCGAAAAAACCGATTACATTTTGGCATTTGGTCGATTCTCGCATTGCTGCTGCTCACGCGAATCATGGGCAATGCAATGTTTCACTATTATGGCTTTAGCTTGGCGTTTCCGGCCTATTTACTTTTGTTTCCCCTTTTGGTTCAGGTGGCTCCGCAAGTGTGGGAAAGGTACTTTTTCCCATCTCGCGGTTTTCTCCCCTTTGCCGTCGCCATAGGAGCCTGCACTCTCTTATGCGCTCTCGCCATTCGTCAGCCATTTTTCGCGAATAAAGATTTTCCTGTTTCCGAAAAAAACGACATTTTATACGACTGGACTCCGGAGTTTAGCCAGAGAGGATGGGCCATGAGTAAACTCATGGAAGAAATTCGCTTGCGCAATCCTCACGGGCCGATTCTAGGCTTGCCCGATGGGCATATGGTTAACTATCTGCTGCGAATTCAGCGGCCGTATCCACATTCTCTATCGCTCGGTGAACTTTTTGAATATGGCGAAGAAGAAATTTTGCGATCTTATCAAAACAGCAAACCGGAGTTAATTTTTGTCTCCGAACCTGAAGATTACGATGACAAAAATGGTTTTGGGCAACGTTATGGTCGCAGTATTTTAGCGTGGGTGAAATCTGATTATCAGCTCGTAAAGCAATATGGAAGGCCGGTAAAATTTTCCTTATATGAGAGAAAATAAGTCATTTTCAATTCAGACGTTTCAGACGTTTTCGATTTTACGCTTGAACGCGGTTTTTGGAATTCTGGGAATTCTTGTCGGATTAATTTTCTATTTTCCGCAAGGCCCTGACGAACCTCGATCGATTTCGTCATTTCTGGGCATGATTGGATTCTTTTTTGCTTATTTCTGCGCACAAATATCCTGGGGATCTATTTTTTGTAAGATTCTTCAGCAAAAGATCTCTTTTTGGGAATCCGCCTTTTGGGGTTCTTTATTCTTCGCCGTAGGAGTCGGAATTTTTGGCTTTCTGCCTATTCTTGGCGAAAGTTCTCGAATGTTTTGGTTAGTTTTCTTCCTGATTGGGTTAGCGCTGTCGTTTTATTTCGCCCAAAGACCAACCGAAAACTCCGACGACGAATTTCACTGGGCAGATCTTATCATTACCATCTATTTCGTCTTTTCCTTTCTGGGAGCACTTTCTCCACATTCGTTTTGGGATAGCCTCTGGTATCACCTCACTTCTTCCCGTTTGTGGTTTGAAGAAAGTCGCATTCATTTGTCGGAGAATTTTCCCATCGCTCTAAAAACAGGATTTTGGG
>CAYZLH010000455.1:0-2547 GCA_964478795.1 uncultured Bdellovibrionales bacterium
AAGAAGTCGCCAGCCGCGAGACGAAAGTTCGGATGCAATAAGTGCAGTAAAAATTAAGATCAGAGAGGCATTCACTAGCCCAAATACTTTTGCCGACTGAAATATCGCAATTGGTTCGTTTAGGGGCGCGACCGCAAGCGATAGAATGCCGTAAAAAAGGGGGCGAGTGAAAACCCAAGAATGAAACCACTCTTCATGGATGTTTTTGGCGAGACTGATCACCCAAATTTCAGAATCAGAAATAAACCCGACCGCTCCGAGACGGAAAAAGGCATAGACGAAGAACATCGAAGAGACAAAGAATATTCCGGCGACAATGTGATTAAGGGTGACTTTCATGAAGTCTTTCTGTGTGCGTGAATGGTTGTGGAGAATCTAAATTGGAAAAGATTTCTGTCATCTCTGGAAAGGTTTCTACGAACGACGTACCCCGTATGTTATCCATGCGCGCAAGATATTCCTTTAGTTCGGGTAATCGAACCGACCAGTCTTCGGATTTCATAAATTTTACCATTCCCTGAAGCCGTCGGATACCGTACTGGCTTTCGATAAAGGCGGAATCGTTGCGGTAATTTTCTTTTAGCCACAGGTAAAAATTATTATATTTTTCTTCAACGCGGTCTTTCATCCATGCCGGCAAAACCTTCACGTTGAGAATGGCTGGGTGATATACGAAATGAAAATTTATTAGACCCGCGCCCAAAGGCCAGGGGTTGATTTTCTTAAAGCCCTGAGAAAGCTTCCACTTAATGAAATCGGGAATATAATAAATATTGAGCAATTGAACCGCACAAGCGATGGTAATTTCAACCTTTTCGTTGGTTTGGTCGAGGCGATGTAATTGAGAAACAGTATGTTGCCAATCGCTTGGGTGGCGAATGTATTCATTCATGGGCCCAATACTATCAAGACTAAAGTGAAATCGAACCCGCTGGAAGTGGTTCCATAAATTCAACAGGCGATCTGGAATTTCCACGGCGTTACTATTATATCGAAGTTCAATATGGTGGGCCTCTCCCCTGCGTACGCACTCCTCCAGTAACTCGTAATGCTCTTCGATTATGGTGCTCTCGCCGCCAGCAAAATATAGTTGCATCATGTTGGGAATTTGTTGATAAAGCTGTTCCCAAAATCTTGGATTGTTCTGGTGCCAATTGTAGCTTGCCCCGTCTACTTTCCCGTGGTTGTCCCAAGACATAAGCTCTTTTAGGGAGGGGTTTTCTAGTTGCGGATATAGCTTCTTCCAATCTGAAACCCATAGTGAGCTATCATGTGGTGAACACATGATGCATTTTAAGTTACATTTTGTGCCTAATCGCAAATCTACATAATAAAGTTTAGCCGGCACCTCTCCGTTCGAGCTGGTTTCATTTATTAGCGACTGGAGATCTATTCGCTTTTCCCAATATTCAGTTTCCCAATTTCTTTTTGAACGATGGCCCGCGGCCTCTTCTTTAAAACATTTAGAGCAAGAGGGAGGAATTTCTCCTGCGAGCATTTTTCGACGTACATCGCGCATGTAACCATTGTTCCACCCATCTAGGAGGGGGGTGTGATTTAAGTTGGCGGGTTTTCCGTCATTATTTTTTAGAATCCCGACCTCACCGCCGTACTTTTTATCGTTGGTGGCGCCTGCAGATGAGGCGTTTGCCGTGCAACACAAACGCATATGTCCATTTGGTCTAGTGGAGAGATGGATCCACGGGAGGGCGCAGAATGTGGGACTAGGGGGCGTAAATTTCTTCTCGGGTTCCATGTAGGGAGAATTTTTCTATAAATGTTGTTTTGAGCCAATCAAAATCATTGACCCGCTTGAGATTTTCGGGAGAGCGCACGCATTCTTTAGCGAATGTGTGCCCGTCATTGGCACCCAACATACTCCAACTTCCGTTGGGGCGCGCACCGCCAATTGTGCACCAGGTCTCGAGCCGGGAGGCAGTCTCCTCTTGGTGGCCCACTTCCAGCAGTTGACGAGTTAGCTTTGCACTTTCTCGAAAGGCGCCCCTCCATGCGTGAAATGGGCTGGCATGGAAGTGAGTTTCTGACGCAACTGAGTGAATAATTTTGTAAGGAACCCCCAAACTCGTGGAAAGATCGACACCCATTTGGGCCGCTCTAAGGGGAGCAGCTGGAAAAAGCTTTATAGCCCCGTAACCATAAACCAAGTCGTTCACGGGATTCTTGCATCTCCACACATGAATGGCCTCGGGGTGAAAGTCTCCTTCGGAAATATGGAAATCAAAGCTGGGCAACACCTGATTGTCAGCATCTACAACAAAAAAATGGGAGGTGGAGCACGCGCTGGCACAGGTTTGGTGTGCCTTCAAAATGCCGGCAACCCCGTGGATTCTTGTGGTCGTGGGAAATCGCTGAAAAATTCGTTGCCAATTCTCCTCGGCGTTTGGCTCATCGTAACTCAAAAAGAAGATAGGAAATTGCGGCATCATAAAAGCAACTTTCCGGCACGGACTGGATTAATGTAGGTTGACCGGAAAAATCGAGAGGCCTCTTCATTAAGAAGGCAAATTTCTAAGCCGAGTGAGCGTT
>CAYZLH010000456.1:0-2518 GCA_964478795.1 uncultured Bdellovibrionales bacterium
CTGCTATCTCATTGTTTTTTGAACTAGAGCGAAAGATTTGCTTACTTCATCAGTATTGGCAGAGCCAGTGGGAGCGAGGAGAAATTTATCAACTCACGCGCGGATGGATCGGCTTTGGTAAGTCCTGTCTGTGTGAATATTCTGGAGAATGTACGTGTCGATCGAGGGAAATTCGTGAAATTGAGAGGAATAAGCAAGTAATTCAATCACTTTTTCCTCTGCAGTGGAAAAAAGATTTTCGGGTTCCAAAGTTTAGCAACGAAGTGGTGATAAGAGCATCTCAGGCGATCATGAACAGGCAAGGCCGGTCGAACGCAGCTTTGGGAAGAGAGGAGGTCTTCACCATAAAAAATTGGCACAGTAGTGCTCTACAAGCGGTAAAATTTCTGCTGAGAAAAAAAACCGGGCAATCTATCCCCTTGCTTCCTCACATTGCTCTGACCCTAAGTGATATTCGCGGGAATCAAGCCGTGGACGATTCAGACGTCCACGAGGCCTTATGTTATATGTCTAAATCAGAGATTTCGCCCTTTGTTTCCGGTACGAACCGTTCGAGCGGCTCAAATCCGGAGAGGAATTCTACCGCTATGCCATAAGTTCTTTCTCCAACTCCAATATCGATTTCCTCAAGCCGCACTACTTTGGCGAGAATCTCAGCGACTAAATTTCCAGATTTTTTTTCATAGAAGCTGACATTTATCTGTTCAAAAAGCGGAATTCTGCGGTTGGAGTAGAATTTCACCCCATGTCTACTTATGTTTCTAGCCTCAATACGGGTTGGAACATCCTGTTCCATCGTGGTCTTGACCGATAAATGAAATAGTAAGGGAAGGTCGGCAAATTCAATTCGGGCACTTTTTCTTACGATCGAACTCATATTTTGACTATACCATAAAGGCTAAGGTAAACAGGGGCCTATGCCACTACCGAAGCGAAAAAAAACCACAAAAAAACCGTCCACCTTGCCCAAAGATTTTCTTCACACGGTGGCGAATCTTTTTGAGCAACAATTTGCCAAAAAAACTCAGGGTGCGGCTTTCTTGATTTTTGGCGACCTATATCCCGAAGAAGTAGTGCTGTGTGTTTCTTTGACTCACCCAAAATCCTTACGATCGGCTAGTTTGCATCTTTCTTCGGACCTACCGGATGGTTTGGTGGAACAACCGGAAAAACTTACGGAGATATTAAAGGGACTAGTGGATGTCGCCGCTAGTTGGTATGCACAGACACTGGAAGGCGGCGAGGGATTAGACTCGGTGCTGGGAGAAATGAAAGATATGGATCCCAACTGGCAAGAAGTGCAGTGGGAAGGCGCTAAGATTTTTGTAAAATTAAATAAAGACAATTACACGCTCGAAAAAGCGGCCAATGAGTTTCTAAAGAAGGCCGGATTTACGGAAGAAGAAGACGACATTACCGATGAAGAAATCGAGGAACTTCTCGATAGTGACGGTGACCCCAAAAAACGAACCATCCACTAATTGGCCAACCGAACTCTACTTTTCTCCAGGACTTTTGCCTAAGTAGACTGGCTTCACCTTTGATTTTAAGAATGGTCGCTCGAAAAACTTATTCTGGCTTGTCCACTCTCC
Organism: uncultured Bdellovibrionales bacterium; assembly: GCA_964478795.1. Taxonomy (GTDB): domain Bacteria; phylum Bdellovibrionota; class UBA1018; order CAIPTA01; family CAIPTA01; genus JAKFYM01. Next base: position 1,593 of record CAYZLH010000456.1, read on the forward strand.
GGCATTGGTATCCTGCATTTGAAGGCCAAAGATTGTATTTACCTTCGAGTCGAAATCGTCCACGTAATGAACTAAAAGCGCTTCCACAAAGTGGGGAACCTTGGGGCTGCCGTATTCTAGCTTCCCGTGGTGGGCCAGAATCATGTGTTTCACGAGCATTTTTAATTCGTCGGGAATTTGCGGAATCGCCCCGGTAATTCTGTCTACTAACTCACACCCAAGTACGTGGTGGCCAATGAGCTGCCCCTCTTTAGAATATTCCGTGCCTTTTTCGAAAGTCAGTTCATAGATCTTGCCGATATCGTGAAAGAGTCCCCCGAGCAAAAGCAGGTCACGACGCATGGCTTTTCCATAATAGTTTTCATAATGTTTCGCCAATAAATCCAAAATTCGGCACACGCTAAGCGAGTGCTCTAAAAGGCCACCCGCATAGGCATGATGCACGGTTTTGGCCGCCGGAGCCCGAAGCATTCGCTTTTTCACGTCGGGATCTTCGAGGGTATTTAAGGCTAGCTGCTTGGCAAAAGGATCTTCTAGAGTCTGAAAGAGCTTGGTAATTTCCGCAAATAAATGGTTCACCTCATAGGCGGTGGTCGGCAAAAAACGATCTAAGGGGGCGTTGCCTTCCGGCACTTTGGCCGCAGCCTCTACAATCACCTGTTTGCCGGCAGAGATCCGCTCCTGGAACATCAGAGGACGGTCCTGCTTGAGGGACATCAGGCGAGTCGCCTCCTTGCACATCATCATCATGCCGTCTCCCCCTTCAGCCAGCCTTTCTCGATGCAGGCCCTGAGGCGTAGCCGAGCGCGGTGCAGAATCACCCAGCAGTTGTTCTCCTTGATGTCCAGCTCGCGGCAGATATCGTCGGTGGAGAGCCCCATCAGCTCGCGCAGGGAAAAGACCCTGGCAGCGTTGTCCGGCAGCGC
>CAYZLH010000457.1:0-2517 GCA_964478795.1 uncultured Bdellovibrionales bacterium
AACATGCCGTAAGCGTAGCCAACGGCACAGATTCCTTGATCATTGCGCTTAAGATTTTGGGAATAGGACCCGGCGACGAAGTGATCACAGCCTCCAATTCCTGGGTTTCCTCGGCATCTGCCATTGCACTAGTAGGCGCCACTCCCGTTTTCGCCGATGTTTCTGAAGATCAGAATATCAACCCTGAAGAAATTCGCAAAAAAATCACCGTTCGCACAAAATGCATCATGCCGGTGCACCTCACTGGTCGCTGCGCGCGGATGGAAGAGATTCTAAAAATCGCCAACGAAAAAGGGATTCCAGTTTTAGAGGATGCGGCTCAAGCGATTACGGCCCGCACCGGTAAGTATACTGCGGGAAATGCTGGGTTGATGGCAAGCTTTAGCCTGCACCCACTAAAAAACTTAAACGCTGCTGGTGATGCGGGAATTCTCACCACCAACGACGCCGCTCTCGCGGAAAAGATGCGCCTCTATCGGCATCACGGCTTAAAAAATCGCGACGAGGTGGAATTCTGGGGATTTAATTCCCGCTTAGACACAATTCAAGCAGCGCTATTGCTGACGCGGGTGAAGCGTTTACCAGAATATATTTCCTTACGACGCAGAAATGCGGCTCTTTACACGGAGGGACTCAAGGATCTCGTGTACTGCCCCGTAGAGCGTTCTGATGAATATCACACCTACCATGTGTATGTGATTCAGTGTGACCGCCGAAATGAACTTCAGAACTACCTACTTGAGCGCGGAATTGAAACAAAGGTTCATTATCCAATTCCCATTCATCAACAAAAGGCTGCAGCTTATCTTGGCTATGGCCCGCGATCTTTGCCAAACACGGAAAAGCAGCGCGACCGTATTCTTTCGTTGCCAATCAATCAATACACCTCACCTGAGCAAATCCAATGGGTAGTAGAGAGCATCCGCTCTTTCTATAAAAAGTCATGAGCTATACCGATCCCCGCACGAAGAATTTGATCCCCGATGCGAAATCACCCAAAGATTATTTAAATCGCTATGCGGAAACCATTCAGCAGAATCTCGCTAAAGTAGAGGAAGAAAAATTGCAGAAGATTCTCGATCTTTTGCAAAATTGTATCGAAGAAAATCGCCGCGTATATGTGGGCGGCAATGGTGGATCCGCAGCCATTGCGGATCATTTATTGTGCGACTGGGTAAAAGGCGTGGCGCTTCCCAAAGAAAAGAATCTTAAAGTTCAATCCCTGCTCGGATCTCCTGCCCTATTTACCGCCATCGGAAATGATTACGGCTATGAACACACACTTTCCTATCCGTTAGAAATTTATGGCGAGCGTGGGGATCTCTTGGTGCTGATTTCTTCCTCAGGAAATAGCCCCAATATTGCGAAAGCGATTGAAATCGCCAAAGGAAAGGGCATCGCCGTAATCGGTCTCTCTGGATTTGACGGCGGGATCTTACATAAGATGGCTGATGTCAGCATTCATATACCCATCCATAACTACGGAATGGTGGAAGATTGCCACCAAAGCATTATGCATGTTTTGGCGCAGTACTTGTTTCGCCTGCGATCAACGAAGTAGAGAATTAGAGGCGAAAAAGGGCCCCTATTTACGCTCCAAAACGATCCCCAGATATTCCACATCTTTATGGGCCACCTCGTGGCAAACCGTTTCTAATACTATTTTATAGTCACGAGAAAATTTAGAAAGGATTTCCGGCTTATTAAAAGCCCAACAAGTATAAGAGGCGGGATATATTTGCTCTGAAACCTGTTGAATAAATACTTTGGTGGGGGCGTTACGATCTCGCATAAACGGTAACCGATCGATAATCACTAGACTGGGTTTCATTTCTAAAATTAGATCCAAAATCTTTTGGTAGTCACGAATAAACTGCAGGGATCCAGAAATCAAAATCGTGTTAGCGAAACCCACCTCACCCTTGAAATCAGAAATCTTCTCAAAAAAACGCAACTGATCTGTTTCGAGATTTTCTTTCCCAAACTTTACAAAATGAGGCTGTTCAATCACTCCCCAAATCAAATCTTTTACTTCTTTGATGAGCGGTGAAAAATTAAAAAAGGTACTGCCAAGCGCGCCACCAAAATCCAAAAGCTTGATCTGGCCCTTATTTTTAATTAAGGATCTCAACAATCCCGTAAGCACAGCATTGGAATAATTGGGCTGGAAAAATAGAACTGTATCTCGCTCATAAACGGCGGCTCCATTTTTTACCGCCAACGCAGCCTTCTTTGCCTTTTCATAAATAGAGTTACTGTCGTAACCGGTTGCCTTTTTATCGGCCTCTTCCCACGACGAAAAACCACCCACCAGTGAATGCCCCATCTTTCGATTTACATAGAGATCCACCAAAATTGGCGGGGCGACCTTGCGGATCCCCTTCTTTATATTTTTTTTCCAATTCGAATTCGACATAAGTTCCAATTTTTTCCCCGTTCCGACCATTACTAAAGCATCATTAAAACGCGATCCGCCAAATCAATTGCCGCGGTCAATCCTGGCGATTCAATGCCAAG
>CAYZLH010000458.1:0-2508 GCA_964478795.1 uncultured Bdellovibrionales bacterium
ACGAATGAGATAGGAATCTAGCACCGCTTTTTCATCGCTGGTGGTGTTGATCACCATGCAATAGGCACGATTTTTTAGTTCGTCCACACAGTTGGGGCTGCCTTCCTGAAATTTTCTCGCCAACTCCGAGGAAATTCCATGGGCCTTGAGAAAATCATGAGTGCCTTTAGTGGCAGTGATGGTGAGTCCATGCCAGAGCAAATCACGGCAAACTGATAAAATAGCTGGCTTGTCTTCATCGCGCACACTGAGAAACACTTTCCCTTTGCGTGGTAGCTTCATGCTGTTGCCGAGCAAGGCTTTGGCAAAGGCACCACCGAAGGTCGGTGCGCGGCCCATTACTTCGCCCGTGGAGCGCATTTCTGGACCGAGGATGGTATCGGTATTGTCGAAGCGGTGGAACGGGAACACCGCGCCTTTTACGTGGTATTGCTCCAAGTGTTCGTCTAAGGCTTCGGGCAAATCAAACTCTTTGAGTTTCGCGCCAAGCATAATTTGGGCGGCGATTTTTGCTAGAGGTTTGCCCACGGCCTTGCTCACAAAGGGCACCGTGCGGGAAGCGCGGGGATTCACTTCGATGAGATAGATTTCGTCGCCCTTGACGGCGAACTGCGCATTCATCAAGCCTTTCACCCGGAAGGCCAAGGCCAATTCGCAAGCCGCGCGACGAATACGGTCGGTAATGGAGGGACTCAAAGAGAAAGGTGGAATGGCGCAGGAGGAATCGCCGGAGTGAATTCCAGCTTCTTCGATATGTTCCATCACGCCGCCTACTACCGTATCTTCCTGATCGCAGAGCACGTCCACATCCACTTCCACGGCATCGCGCAGAAAGCGGTCCATGAATAGGGGGCGACCTTCACTCACTACCAATGCTTGTTCGGCATATTTGCGCAAACTCTGCTCAGTGTAGGCAATTTTCATGGCTTGTCCGCCGAGCACGTAACTCGGGCGCACTAAGAGCGGGAAGCCCAAAGTTTTCGATAGGGCGACCGCTTCCTCCACAGAGCGAACAATTCCATTTTCTGGTTGTTTCAAGCCGAGGTGAGTGGCCAATTCTTGGCAACGATCGCGATCCTCTGCCTGGTCGATGGCATTCACGGAAGTGCCGAGGATAGGGAGGCCGCCTTGTTCGAGTGCGTGCGCAATTTTTAGCGGGGTCTGTCCGCCGAATTGCACAATGGCGCCCATGGCCTTTTCCATGCGCTGAATTTCTAAGACGTGCTCAGTGGTCACCGGTTCGAAATAGAGGCGAGAGGAGATATCGAAATCTGTACTCACCGTTTCGGGGTTGCAGTTGACCATGACCACTTTATAGCCTCGATCCCTTAGCGCCATGGCGCCGTGAACACAGCAGTAATCGAACTCAATTCCTTGGCCGATGCGGTTTGGTCCGCCCCCTAAAATCATCAGGGTTTTACCATCGGCCATGGGGGCTGGAATTTGCTCGGCGGGAATGGGGGGCGAGCGCCAACAATTTTGATAAGTGGAATACAAATAGGGTGTAAAGGCTTCATACTCCGCCGCACATGTATCCACGGCGCGATACTGCGGATGAAGATGGAGCTTATAACGTAAGTCGCGAATTTGTTTTTCTTGGCAACCCAAGAGTTCACTCAAATATTTGTCGGAGAAGCCTAGGGCTTTGGCGCGACCAAAGGCTTCGGGATTTTTTTCAAACTCCTGTAGCCCATTGGGGCCGAGCGCACGAATCTCTTTTTCGGCGAGGAGAATTTCTTGAAACTGGCGTAAGAACCACGGATCAAAATGAGTGGTGGTGTAAAGTTCTTCCACGCTCACCCCCTGGCGCAAGGCCGAGGCGGCATAGAGGAAGCGAAGGTAATGAGAAGTCTTGAGAAACTTCATGAGCTCCTGCTTTTTGGCTGGAGTGAGTGGGACGTCGTCGTATTCCGTATGTTTCAACCAGGTGAACCGATTTTCCATGGAGGCTAAGGCTTTGAGGAAAGCTTCTTTGAAAGTGGCGCCCATGGCCATGGCTTCGCCCACGCTCTTCATAGTGGTGTTTAACACCGGAGTTGAATCACGGAATTTGTCGAAATCAAAACGGGGAATTTTCACCACCACATAGTCTAAGGTGGGTTCAAAACTTGCCGGGGTGGAGCGAGTTACGTCGTTAATTAATTCATCCAGCGTATAGCCAACGGCTAAACGAGCCGCAATTTTCGCAATGGGAAAGCCGGTGGCTTTCGACGCCAAAGCGGAAGATCGAGATACGCGTGGATTCATTTCAATCACGATCACGCGTCCGGTCTTGGGATTTACGGCGAACTGAATGTTGGAGCCGCCGGTGTCCACACCAATCTCGCGGATCACGCGGATCGCTTGGTCACGGAGCACCTGATATTCTACATCCGTGAGAGTCTGGGCTGGAGCCACGGTGATGGAATCGCCCGTGTGCACGCCCATGGGATCAAAGTTTTCGATCGAACAAACGATGATCACATTGTCTTTACGATCACGTACCACCTCGAGTTCGTACTCTTTCCA
>CAYZLH010000459.1:0-213 GCA_964478795.1 uncultured Bdellovibrionales bacterium
CATTGATGTCTTCCTGCACCTGCTTGTAGCGGCAGAGCTTTAAGTTGGCTACTGCGGAAACCACATAAGTTTCCGGCAAAAATTTATCTTCCGTTAACCCCAAGCGAAAGTTTTTCACTTCGCCCTTGAGTTGCGAAAGTTCTCCTCGACGCAATAGAATCCAGCCTAGCTCCTCACGCGCGATGAGAAACTCTGGTCGACCGGACGGAATCT
>CAYZLH010000459.1:223-2505 GCA_964478795.1 uncultured Bdellovibrionales bacterium
GCGGCGAGCCAACCCCCGCCCAATCGCGGCGCAGGCTTCCGCAGCGTCGAGCGAATCCGCTTGATACAGCAAACGAGCGATCTGCAAATAATAACCCGATAGTAGCTCTGGTCGCTTGGAAGCAAGGATCGAAGGCTCTAAGTGACTCTTTAAGATTTTTCCGGCGTCGGCTAAAAGTTCCGCCCGAGCAAAACCTAAAGATAAGGTTTCGGCAAAGGGGATTTTTAAAGGATGATTTACTGGTAACCGATCTAAAACCTTCAGCGCCAATTCTCTATTTTGGATTCCGGTGCGAAGCATGGCGTAGGCTCGCAAGGTATCGGCCACCGGCCCCATCACTTCTACTCCCCACTCTTCTTGAATGGATCGGGCCTGTTCGGGCTTGAGTAGAATCGCTTTTTCCAACAACCAGTTGGCAAAAGTAGGATCCATGGACTGCTGCAGCGCCATCATCAATTTGCTTTCACGCTGGGCGGGATTTTTCATGGCTTGGAGATAGGTATCCAAAAACTCCTGAGCCAAATCCAACTTCCACAAAAGATAGGCTTGGGTGAGCTCGCCCGTGGGCAAAAAACTCGCCGGCATCTCTTTAGCCACTTGGGTCCATAAGTGGGCGGCACCTTCGATATCTTGCTCTAAAACCTTTTTCACCCACTGATCCACGGCGTAGGGCATTTTGGGAGTTGCCTGCCAGGTGGCAAACAGCTGCAAGCTAAACGGATCCTTGAAGGAAAAGGCCTGAAAGGATGGCGTAGCTCCGGGCACAGTCACGGCGGACCGGGGAGCATTTTTATCTGTAGCCTGTAAAAGCGCGTCGGCCCCTAAGGTATTGGCTAACGTTAGTGACGGTAACAACAATAATGAGGCAATCGACAAACTCACGTTACGCTCCTTTTCCGAAGAGATAACCAAAATCCAAATAAATCATCACGTTGTTGGTTAAGCTTTTGCCAAACGGTGGGCTCAGTGAGGTTTCATTGTAAATATAATCCTTCACGCCTAGGCGAGAACTCCAGTTTTGCCCAATCCAAAAGGCGAGACCGGCATCAATTACTCCACCCATCACATTACCATTGCTCAAACCCATCATAACTGGACCGGCCGAGATGTATTGGTCAAAATACAAAACGCGATCCATGGATACGCGAAATTTTCCATAGAACAAGTTGTAACGAGCCGTGAGTTCCATGCGCGATTTCACATACGGAAGATCCGGCACGATCTTTTGCGTTTCATACAAGCGCTGTGAGGTGCTAGTGAACTGATTGCTAACATAAGCGTAGCTAGCACCGGCACTCCAACGGGAGTTAAAGTAGTAGCGGGCACCCAATTGAAAATCCCGAGTGTTCATGAAACCAGTGTCGCTCACCTTTTGGCCCGCGCCGGCACTCAACTCTACTCGGCTATCTAAGGAAGAATAACGGGTTTTTACCGCATAAATTTTTTCCGCCTCGATGGCTCCCGGCAATTCATTGGTTGGTGAATTTAAGCTCTCCAACTCATTTACTAACGAATCGCCCTCTTCGGCCTGCACAGGTGCGGATAACAGAAACAACACCGCAAAAAATAGTACTGACTTCATTGATTCACCTCAGATTGCATCGATTCCGTATTGATTAGATTTGTGGGAGGAACGGGATTTTCCGGATTTCCTGGCACTTCAGGCTTAGGATTGATTTTCAGCAGCAAACTCTCTTTGCCGACCAATCCAAATTCCGAAACTGCCGTCACGTCGATCTGGCAATAGCCCACCGACTGTCCAAGGGCGATCAAAATACCCGACGACCAGCTAGCCGTGCAACGCGGGTTGGCCTTCACTTCTACCATATCAATGGGACGATTGGTGTTTCCATCCATGATTGGCATGCGTACCTGTATCGTTTCGCCTTCGATCAATTCCTTCACTTCCCCAAGGGCCCATTGCGTTCGATCAATGGTTGGCGATTTGCGATTATTGCCATCGAGGCGCACTTGTACTCGACGCTCTAGGCAGTTGGATTGCGCACCATCGTTACCATAGGAGCAAATTTGAAATTGAAACGGATGCGTTTTTTGATAAGCAGCGCGGGGGATATCACTCCATCGCACGGAAATCATCCGAACGTTAGGATCATCGGGATTACGAATGGATTCCACATTCACATTTCCGTTGCTCGGATTGCTAAGTAGACGAATCGCCGGCGCTAATTCACCGTTTTGATCTACTGCACCAACAGTGAATACCACATCACCGGAGGCCACCACCTCTTGGCTGCCCAGCGGTAAAGCTGGCTTGCGCACAT
>CAYZLH010000460.1:0-2503 GCA_964478795.1 uncultured Bdellovibrionales bacterium
GACAATTACACTCATTCTCCTGTTACCGTTTATTGCTGCGGCCGCAACCAAAACAGAGCGATTTCTTGTTCCACTAAAACAAGGAGCGGTTCAAGTCACGCTTGGGCGCGAAGGACCTGCAAAGGAAGCAGCTTTCATTGTTTCAAAAGATGGAAAAAATATCCAAACGGTGAATGAGTTAGGAACTCAATTTGGCGACATAAAAGTTGCCACGAACCTCCAAAAGGCGATTGTGTTTGATTTCGATCAAGATGGAAATCACGAATTGGTAGTTCGCACCACACAACCCCCGCTCATCGGGTCGCTTTGGATATTTCGCTGGAATGGGAGTAAATTTTTACCAGTAAAAAATGAGCATAAAGATCGCTACTACCCTATTCCACTCGAAAATGTTGTGGAATGGAAAGACCAAAAGTTTCAATTTACCTTAGGCGACGAACAAAAAAGTTACGTCTGGAAAAGCGGTAAGCTTATCTTGCAGCCTTAACACACTCGCGCATTCGTTTTCCCCATGCCGAGCAGGCATCGAGAATTCCCTCGTGAAACGCCATTTTACTTTCTGTGAGCGACAACAAACTTTCAATTCGGCGATTTTGTTCGATAAAGAGATCGTTAACGGAGATTCTGCCAAGTTGAAAATTCCGCACCATATCGCCATAGAGGCGCTCGGACTTTTCTAGATTATTCTTATTTTCCGCCAAATTTTTGCGAAACGCGTCGATCTTCTTCTTAATTAAATCTTTTTGTAACTGCTCTTCTTTTTGCTTCATATAAGCGGCATTTTCCGCTTCTTCCATTGCCGATCCGGCCTCAGCCACGCTGGCCGAAGTGGCATATTTGCTCCACAAGGGAATATTTAGATCAATCGAACCTACCCATTCCCGACTTTCTCTTTTTCGAATCGGTGTTTCCTTATACGAAATACTCAAATCCACAGTTGGCACATGCGTAAGCTTTGTGGCCCAATAACTCTTTTTTGCACTGTCAGCCCGTAGTTGCACGCTCTTCAGTCCTGGAGAAAGTGCATCGCCGAAATCTAATTGTACGGAGTCAGCAAAGGGCCAATCCTTTGTTTTTGTATCTTCGACAAACAAAGATTTAATGGCTACGAAATTTCCTTCCACTTCCAATTCAGCCTGGCGCAAACGATTCTTCTGTTGCGATAAATCTAACTCTAATTTTGTGAGCTCTTGCAAAGGAATTTTCCCCTGAGAGTACCGCTCTTTGCCGATTCGCAGGCTGTCTTCTTTTAATTTTAATAATGATTTTTGTACCGAGAGAGATTCTTGTAACGACAGACTTTGCAAAAGCAATCTCCCAACCCGATTCTCCAAACCGATTACTTCTGACTCGAATTGATACTTCTGTGACTCTTCTTGAAGGTTGGCAGCCGAAGCTGCAAATAAATCGCTACCGCCCCGGAAAAGCGAAAAATTCGCTGATGCTCGCCAATAGTCAGAAGTAGCCACCTCTTTGTCGTTAAACGAACGTGAGGTGGAGCGTGATCGCCCTGCCGAGACAGAGACATCGGGAGTCCAATGTAGAGCGCGATTCAAAGCCCGGGCACTAGCAGCCTCAACACGACTAAGCTCCGTCTTCAGCGTAAGGCTTTTGGCCCTAAACAAATCTAGATCTTGCAAAAAGTTTTCCGTAGAGGCCATAGCCATTGTTGATACTAATAATAGTGCGATCATTGCGAGATCTCCGGAGCATTGGTCACAAATTTTCCCTTGCGAGACTTCCATCTTAGGTAATGATATTGCAGGCACGGCACAAAATAGAGAGTGAGCAATGTAGATACCCAAAGTCCTCCAGCCACGGCAATTCCCAGTGGCTGAAGGGTTTTTCCACCCTCGCCCATGCCAATCGCTATTGGTGTCATGCCCAACACAGTCGTAAGCGATGTCATTAAAATTGGACGTAACCGGGCCACTGATGCAAAAACGGTTGCCTCCAAGGCACTTTTTCCTTCTTCAAAATTACGACGGATGAAATCTACCAAGATGATGCTGTTTGCCACGGCAATTCCGTTTAGTAATATGGTGCCCAAGCCAGAATTCAGTGATACCGAACTGCCAAAGATATAGAGGGAGCTAACAACTCCAATCATTCCTAGTGGTATTGCCACTAGCACCAAAATCGAGTGAACGATATCGCCTAGCTGGATTACCATCACTAAGAAAATTAGAATTACCGAAATGAGGACAGCCATCTTTAGTTGATCAAGAGCTTCCGTCAGTTCTTTTTCTGGGTCGGCCAATAAAAGAACGGGATTAGATTTCTTTTGCTCCGCTGGCTGACTTTCGAGCTTAGTTTTGAACTGTTCGATTTGGCTCAAGGCCTTAGCTTTCTTTTCCTTCTTTTCGGATTCGTTGGCACTTTTTTTCACATCACCGGTGATTACTGACAATGCCACCTGATTCTCGCGATAGTTACCCGGTTGTTTCGTCTCGATGGAAAATTTGGCCAATGCCCCGAGGGGAATAAGCTTTCCCTCAAAACC
>CAYZLH010000461.1:0-2500 GCA_964478795.1 uncultured Bdellovibrionales bacterium
CGGAAGATAGGAAAAAAGACATCAGAATAAATATTTTCATATTTATTCATCATAAGGGGCAACTTAGAAAACTTGCCAGCCCTTAATTTTCGTAATTGGCTGGTACTGCCATTCCCATGGAATGCATGCCTTTGTCGACATACAAAACGGAACCTGTAATTCCACTGGCGAGCGAAGAGCTAAGGAAGGCCGCGGTATTGCCAACTTCTTCTGCTTGTAAATGATCTTGTAGCGGAGCATTTTGCTCACAATAGGTGATCATATTTTGAATCATGCCAATGGCTTTGGCCGCACGGGACGCAAGTGGTCCCGCACTAATTGTGTTGATGCGGTGTCCGTGCCGGCGACCAGCTTCGAAAGCTAATACCCGGGTATCGCTTTCCAAGGCAGCTTTAGCGGAGCTCATTCCGCCGCCATAGCCAGGAATTACTTTTTCCGCAGCCATGTAAGAGAGCGCCAGAAAGCTTCCATTTTTCTGCATAATCGGTGAGAGATGTCGAACCATACTTACGAAGGAATAGGCGCTAGCGGAATTTGCAGCTAAATAACCGGAGCGCGAAGTATCGATCAAAGCCTTTTGCACTTCTGGTCCATTGGCTAGCGAGTGCACAACGATTGAAAGCTGGTCTAGGCCGAAATCCTTTTCTAAGGAATCTCTGAGGCCGCGAATGGTGAAATCGCCGAGATCTTGATAGCGCTTATTGGCGCGTACGTCTTCGGGAACATCCTCTAGTTGATCAAACATGGCGTCTAGCGGATAAACTTTTTCAAACGAAAGTGGCTCGTAGCCGGGGCCTAAATCGGTATCGAGCTTCCCGCGATCCAGGCTCATTCGTAAAATATTCAGAGCAGGGGGCCAAGTGGTAATGATTACTTTTGCGCCAGATTTCTTGAGTGCCTTGGCAATTGCCCAGCCAAAACCTTGATCATCGGCCACGCCAGCCACCAACGCCAATTTACCCCTTAGATCAATGCCGAGCATGAAAACCTCCCTTAGTTTTCAGCACTTTCCTAAACTTTTGCCGAGTTCGCAAGTGAAAGTACTGTCCAAACCATAAGTAAGGGTGCGCCACAAAAAAAAGGGCCTCGGACGACGCCGAAGCCCTCAAATTTTTGACAGAAAACGTTACTTTTTCGCGGTCAACTCCACCACAACAGTGAAAGTGTCGTTGATTGCTTTATCTCCGATAGCTGAAAAGAATTTTAGAGAGTTGTACTTAATATCATACGCTGTGCGATCCACGGTAATCGTGGACTTTGCCGTTACACCACTCTTGTCACTTTTAATTTCCGCAGGGAAGTTGATGGGCTTTTTAATACCTTTGATTGTCAGTTCGCCAATTACCGTAGCTTTCCCATCTTTTCCGGGAGTTACTTTGTTGATGGTTAACAATGCGGTTGGATGTTTTTCAATGGAGAAAAAATCATCACTCTTCAAGTGTCCGATCAGCTTAGCACTCATTTTTTCATCAGTGAGGTCGGTATTTTTCAACGAGGTCATATCAATGACGAATTCACCAGATTTGATTGTATCTTTTTCAATCACCATTGAGCCCGACTTGAGTGCGAGTTCGCCCGTATGGCCAGAGCCGATGATTTTTTTCCCTTCCCATTGAATTTTTGCATCTTGAGGTTTTATATCCACTGCACCCTTAACGGCGGCTATCGCGAGAGTGGGGGTCAACAGAACAAGGGCTGAGAGAAAAAGTCGATTCATAAAATTCCTTTCCAAAAGTTTTCAAAAGTGTAGTTGATCGCCTTTTTTCGTCAAGCGACAAAAATGTCGTTAAGATAGGGGGAAGAAGATTGGGGGTCTTCTTCCCCCATGTGGTGGAGGAGAAGCCTTTGGGGAAAAGGCCGTTTGGTCTATTTTAGGTTCGGGAAGCGGAAATGAAGAGGCTTAGAGTTTACCGTTGGGTATTCTTTTGATTTCGAGCGCACACGTCTTGCGTTATGGCTCGCCGCACAATTCCTTCTTGGTGAATACCACAAAAAATCTCGGCTCTAGCGATGCACAGTCTTATAGTAATTGCATGAATCTTACCTCGATTCGAATTCCAATTTTCTGTCGGTGGATGGAAGTTTTTGTCGTTGGTTTTTTGCTGCATTTGGCGGTTAGCGGAGTTTGGCCTGCCTTTCGCCCCCACGGAATAATAGCTTGGGTATTGCTGGTTTCTCTTATGCTCCAAAGGCGAACTCTATTGTTCGCGGTCGTCTTAGTGGTGAGTCTTTGGCATTGGCTACCGGCAATCTTTAGTGATTTTGTGTTCGCTCCGGTGTTTCATTTCATTTTGCCGATTCTCCTTACGCTCGCGGTGTTTCCCTTTGTGCCGCGGGCCTCAGAATATTTAGCGGTCTGGCGGAAAGGGGAGATCGATTCAGTTTCGTTCTTTTTAGCGATACTTCTAGTACTCGTTTCAGCATTAGCACTGCTACTTTGGGCGATTATGTCGAATAATTTGGGGGCTGGACTAGGACTAGTGCGAGATTTGCACGATAT
>CAYZLH010000462.1:0-2498 GCA_964478795.1 uncultured Bdellovibrionales bacterium
ATCACCGACGACGGGTGGGGCGTGAAAAGTGATCAGGCTCAAGAGGAAATTTTCGCCGCCTGCGCCGCCAACGATCTTCTTTTCCAGCAACACTGCGAAATGCCAGGACACAAGGGAGTTACTCCGGCCGGCCCCTTCCAAAGGCGCTTTCAATTACCGGAATATCCGCGCACGGCGGAAAGCGAAATGATTCGCCGAGATTTAAAACTATTACGCAAACATCCCGGCGCTCGCTATCACGTGCTCCACGTTTCCACGAAAGAAAGTTTAGACGAAATTGAGCGCGCAAAAAGTGAAGGACTTCAAGTAACCGTTGAAGTGACGCCTCATCACTTATATTTCTCCAACGAAGATATTCCCGAGCCAGTGGATCCCCGTTGCACTTATTTTAAGATGAATCCGCCACTTTTCACGCCCGATGACCGGGCGGCCCTGCGTTCGGCCCTGCGTAAGGGATTGATCGACGCTGTTTCCACAGATCATGCCCCCCACGAAAAAGATCTGAAGCAAAAAGGCTGGTTGATGGCGCCTTTTGGCACCCGGGGCATGGAAACGGCACTTCCTGTACTACTCACGCTTCGGGATTCTTTAGGTCTAGACATGAAACGAATGGAAACGTTGTTTAGCGAAAATCCGCGGAAGATTTTAAAGCATTTCCCCGAGCCCACGGGTTTGAACTTTGTGGATCTCGATGCTGCCCAACAGACTCAAAAGGATGATCTACCAGGGATTTCGGAAAACTCCTGCTTTTTGGGTCAAACCCTAAAGGGTAGAATTGAAATGCGGGTACACCCGGAAGTGGTCTACTCCCGTTGATTTATTCGGCAATACCGACCATTACTTCACACGCCAACGTTAGCTGCCGCGGAATTTGCAGGGATTGCCATCTTCCCCTTACAATAGAGCTATGAACGATATTGAGAAAGCCCACAAAGAAGCAAAGCGTGCTCGCAAGAATGCTTATGCTCCCTATTCTAAATTTCTAGTGGGCGCAGCCTTGATTCTCGACAACGGAAAAATTGTGGCGGGTTGTAATGTGGAGAATGCCAGTTACGGAGCGACAGTTTGCGCCGAAAGAAATGCTTTTTTTACGGCGATAGCGGAGTATGGAAAGATACGGCCAAAAGCAATTGTCTTAGTTACCGAGCCAGAAGCAGTTCCTTGCGGATTGTGTTTACAAGTGATGGCTGAGTTTTGTTCGCCGGACTGCGAAATCTATTTAAGCACTCCAAAGAAAATCGGCAAACCCGTGAAACTAAAAGAATTGCTAACCAGGCCTTTCACCCCTGAGGCGCTCAGATAATGGATCCTATTCAAACCAAATTTTATCAGGCAAATTTGGACATCGAATCGGGTAAGGAAACTCTCGCGCTTCGCGGCCTAGTTTCGGAAACTGGCGTGACAAAAATTTACATCCCATCGGGATTACCGGATTTTTGGAAGGACCAAATTGGCAAACTTGTGACGGTGAAGATTGATGGAATAAAATTGCAAGCCACCTTCATGCAGCAATTTGTTGAACATGGCACCTTTTTTGAGCTTCGCTTTCGCGACGTCGAAGAGCCACAAAAGAACTACATCCGACAGAGAATTTTGGTGGAAGGAATATCACCGGGCTGGCAACGCAAGTTTCCCCGTATCCCTGTGGGCCCCAATAACGATCCGGACCTACCGGTTCCTAGCTTGTGTATGGTTCGATTTGTCGGCCAAGAAATTTTTGTGAATGTGATGAACTTCACTTTGGGCGGTATCCGAATTGAAACCCTCGGCGATAATCTGGCAGAGGTGAGGGTGGGCTCGGTGTTACACTTTGATTTGGTAGCCTCCAATGGCGCGGTAATGGCAAATCTTAACGGAGAAGTGCGCAATATGGCTGTTCACGAGGTGGAGAAAGACGGCCACAAAACCCTCACGCGTTCGTTTGGCTTGCGATTCGTGGAGATGGACGCCAATAATGAAAAAAAATATCGTGCTTTGATCAAAGAATATTGTTTGGTGATGAAAGTAAAATTGAACGAAAAAGACGAAGCCTAAGCGCCGATCTCTTTACCCGCGATAACTCGAACCTTTGTTGATTCCCTCATAGGCGACCACACAAATATCTTTTGGCGCTCCTTCAGCAACCAATCGTTGCCAACCCAAACGAGCAATATTTTCAATGGATGGCTCTTGTTCAAGCACCACTAATTTATTCGCCGGAAAGCGGGCCCAAAATTCGCCCTGGGGTGACTCATAGCCCAGCTCGGCCTGGTGCGGATTTTTTTCCTGGCGGCGGCCCGCAGTCAAATCCAAGTCCGAAAGATTCAAAACCGTATCCGCATGAGCAAAGTGCGCACCGGCCCATTCTAAAGCCAAGAACTCTTCGAGTTTGGTTTGTCGCGCACCGGCCAACCAAACCTCTATGGGGTTGCGATGGCCATGAATGAGTCGCTGACAATTTCCTTCGTGCAGGCGAAGTCCGTGGGTGTAACGAAAGTTTGGTTCGTGAAAAAATCGCG
>CAYZLH010000463.1:0-2494 GCA_964478795.1 uncultured Bdellovibrionales bacterium
CTATTACTTTTTGGGTCGTTAAATTTAGGCTATTTTCTTTTGGCGAAACAAATAGAGATTGCTGCTAAACATGTTTTCCCGATATTTCTAATTGGCCTATTTTTTAGTTTACCCAAAAATGAATACCCCGCGCTGGCGGAACAAAAAGAAACTACAATTGCGATCCGAAAAATTGCCGAGCAACTGCAAGCGTTGAGAGCCACCGACCCCTCGCTCGATATTCTTAGTACCAATCCTTTTACTTACTATTTTAATGATCCCTATATGAGTTATTGGCCAGTGAATCTCAATGTTCGCTGGCATGGCGGAGTTACAGGAATGACGAAAATACAATCACCGGATGCGATTGTTTTGCCAACCGCTGGATTTGAGAACCCAATTACCGCAGAAATGAATCGATTTATCGAGGAAAATGCTGTCGATTACGAGCTTCGAAAAATTGAGCAGATTCCAAGTGGCCGTGCGGCTATCGCTCTTTATGTGCGAAAATATCAAAAAATAATTGACTGATAGAATTTGAATACAGACTAGAAATCATGTGGTGCCCCCACCTGGACTCGAACCGGGATCAGAGCTTTAGGAAAGCCCCGTTTTATCCTGTTAAACTATGGGGACTCCGGTAGACAAGTTTTACCACCGTTAACCGACTGAGGAAAAAGAAAAAGGCCAGGTTCCTTTACGAACCCAGCCACAATTTCTTGAGTTGGAATGAAATTTACTCGCCGAGCAATTTTACTAATTCCAACACTCGGGCTTTAGTCGCGCCAGAAAGGCATCCGGCTCTTACCAAGTTCTCGCCGGAGCCACCCAACATATCCGTAGCTTCCAAGCTGCAATTCGCATCTCTGAAGGCGATCCAGGCAACCTGCGCAGCCTTTAGGCGGTTTAAGGTTTCTTTTTTGTATTCATCCGATTCGGTTTTCAAAGATTTTACAATGGCTTGATACTCGCTATTCAAAAGTTTGTCGGCATTTTCGTAGGCCTGATATTCACAGGCGATCATTTCTTGATTGGACTTTGCAGCGTCATGACACGAGTCTTGACGAGCATTAATTACTTTCAAAACGGCCTCCACTCTTTGCACAGAAATCGACGTCTCATCGATTGGTGATGTGGCAGATGCAGTTACAGCTAGTGAAAGTACAATCGCAAGGGATAGCATAAGGGGTCTCCGAGTTGGTAGTTAGGGTAACAGGGGGCCATCCTATCTAATTATACTATATTGGTCAAGTATATATAACTAGCTGAAATTATGCCTCTTTAACTCCTATTTTTGGATCTTGGTTTGCACCACACATTGATTTTGCACACAGGCTGCTTCCAGCAAACGAGGGTCCTCTTGCTCACGGGCTTTGCACACTCGACCTTCTTTTTCGTACTTTTTGCGCAACTTAGCTTCTTCTTTCGCCCAGACCTCGTCTTGTCCTATTCGGATCGCGAGAATTTCTTTGCAATAAGTGTCTCGCACCAACACACACTCAGCATTGCTAGTGCACTCTTTTGTGGGCGCTGATGAAAATGCATAGGCCAGCACTGAAAGCATTAGGAAGATCATCGCCAGCTCTCCTGAAACTGCTGATATACAGAAATCATTGTGGTGTCTAACTCTAAAGGAGTCACGGCCACATGGCCGCGATCCACCCACCAACAGTCGGAGTTTACGATTGGCTTATAGCCCTGATAGGTTCCCCCGATCCAATAATAGTCTCTTCCGCGAGCATCCGTTCGCTTCACGATCTGACTACCGTAAATACGATGTCCTTGCGTTGCCGGTTTTAGTCCTTTGATCTTTTTCCATGGGAGATTTGGCACATTCACATTTAACATCATCCGATGCGGCCAGTGTTTTAGCGCCGCCCCCTTTTTCCCCTCAGAAAATATTTTCAATGCTAGGTCAAGCGCCTGCACCGCAGCCTTACCGGCGGCGGCATAATTCGGCATCTCTTCTTTTTTTGAATGATAGGAAAGATCCAATGATACCGCCATGGAGGGAATTCCTAAATTAGCGGCCTCCCTGGCTGCCGATGCAGTACCACTATAAAATACATCTTGCCCCAAATTCGCCCCACGGTTAATGCCCGATAACACAAAATCGGGCCGCTTTCCCTTGAGGAGAATATTTATCCCTAGGTAAATACAATCGGCCGGCCCACCGCTCACCCAATAAATATTCTTTTCCACTTTTTTCATCCTGAGCGGTTTATGCAATGTCAAAGAGTGGCCAGTAGTGCTTCGTTCCCGCTCCGGAGCAACAATGTATACCTCATGCTTTGCAAATGCTTTGGCTAGAGCATGAATTCCTGGTGCGTGATACCCGTCATCATTAGAAATTAGAATACGCATCATCTTCCTCCAAAGGTAGCACCACCGTTTTGCGCATCGGCCAACTGCGAGGTGCCCTGAAATCCTGTGCCAAATGGATTCCATAAAAGTTCGAAGCCAAAATTTGAACGCTCGGGCTCTCGGGAGCGCATCCAATCATACCGTAACGACA
>CAYZLH010000464.1:0-2493 GCA_964478795.1 uncultured Bdellovibrionales bacterium
CCTATACCGGGACGTGGCTGTTGCGATTCCACTGCTTATCGTAGTTCTGATGGAATTTGTTCTGCCAAAGAGCGACAGGGGCTCAACAAGATGCTCTCGCCGTTATGCCAAAACCCGCTTTGCTTGAATATGTTGAGAATACTTGCCATGCCATTATCACAAGTTAGCACACGTTGGCAACCTAGCCCGACAGTCACGTATCGTTCGTCATTTAGATTGCTTCGCTGGTCATGAAAGCTTTTACCCAGTATTCTTCTCTTCTGTCCTCCCAACGGCTTTACATGAACTAACGGAGCATAGAAATAGAACATTGCAGCTAAAATGTTCAAACAAGTCATTGGATACTGAGTAAACGTATCTTCGTTGTAGTCCTGAAACGCTTTGTCAATTGCGTCGCTCTTATCAGGATGCCGGCTTCTGAAGCGGCTGCCGAAAAAATCTTCAAGAAAACCTTGAATGCATTCAGGTGTTGCAAATTTGCGGGTGAGTTTGTCGCGAACGTATCTAGTGAAAAGTTCCGATTCAGATTGAACTATGTAGAAACCACCTTTCGGGCGTAGGGAATCTTGATCGATGATTCTTTGCCTGATTATCGAATCGGATTGTTCCTTGGTGGTTTTTAACCAATCTCTCAGTTTGTCGTTTTTAGGCCCGCAACTCCAGAACCATTGGACCGTATGTTGAGATGGCGGATGAAAGCGATCGGCAGTTTCTCGTAAAACAAGCTCTCGGAACACAATTTCCAGCTCGTCCTCTATCCAGCCCGCTGAAAGGTGCTGCAGCATACGGACCATCGATAGGATTAGATTGGGATCTTTGCTCTCGGGGAAATAGAGATTCGTCCAAACTTCTTCCATCAATATGGTCGGAATTACTAATTCATACTTCTGCTGCAGTTGCGTGATCAGTACGGTTTGCTGATGCTCGGGTTCAGCACAAATAGCTTCGAGTAGCGATTTGTCCAGCAATGCAGTTTGTCTCTCATCCACAGCGAGATTGTGTTCATGAAAGCGATGCAGACGCAATGTTTCAGCGACTCATTAATCTGATTACGAACCGCATTAAGCAACTGGTCGCCTTTCCTGTATCAAGTGGTTCGAGGTGTGGGCTTATCGAGAAGCCGAGGTGTGGCTGGCCGAGCATCAATCAGAGTGAAAATGATAGAGGGTTTTCCCGATGGCGAATTGCCTTTTTGTTGCTTATGCAGATCTTAAGCAAGATCGGATGCTGTCAACAAATTCAGACGGTAAAAACGGAATCCTAAATACAGCAGCCGCGCCAGCCTTCACCAAGGATTTTCCGAAATCATCAGAATTGGGCCAGCCGTAACATGCAATCACAGGCTTTTGATACCGTTGACAAAAGTAGGAAAGAAATTCTGCATAGCTGTCGGTGTGTGTAATTTTGTGCCATAATGAATTAGAATACTTGATATTGTTCACGATTAGCACGGCTATGTCCCATCGGTTTGCATCTGCGCATCGAATAATCTCTTGAGCGTCGGAACTCAATGGGCAGATAGTAACGACGCAAAGTCTAGAGTCACCTGCCAGGTGGGCTGAGGTCGTAAATAAACCCTCAAAAAGTGGATCTTTTTCTGAGCAAAAAATACCAACAACTGGTAAAGAATTGAATCTGGTGGCCATTTGAATGAGTTTGTTAATTCTAACAAACCGTTTAAGAACCTCCTTTCTTCAGTCTGTTAAAGTGGATTTATGGGGTTAACCTAGTAGTTTATCAATCCGTTTATTTTCTTGATCTGCCTGCTGTCTCAGATTTGATAGCGCTAACTGATCATCGAAAGCAGAAGCGACGGCATGGCGTGATGAAATAATTAAGTTTTTTGCCGTTAGGTTGATTAGCAATCCAATTTCGTTTGCCGATGATGATAACGTCGGCATGCCAAACACGGAGTCTGGATTTTCGTAGTGGATTGCCCCATGTAAGTAATCGTAGAAGTCAGCTATTAGCTCTTTTTCTTTACTGTTTGGGTCAAAATACCTACGTGCCAATCGATCGCATTCTGCAACGGGGCCCAACCGGTAACGTTCAAGCCAGAGAAAATTGGCAAGTTGCTTTGTTTTTTTTGAATCTAAGTAATTTTTGTCTGATAGAAAAACAGATGCTTGGTAAAGCTGAAAAGTTAGAATGTTTAGTTCTATCTTTTGGGTGCTAGCGGGAAGGGGCCCAGCAGGTGAATTTTTAATCGCGCTAAGAAGATTTACACAGTGTTGGAAAAAAGCCTTTCGATGTTCTGCCAGACCAGAATGTATCGATTTCGCTATTCTTTCCAAAATAGCATGCTCTCTATCTTCGTGCATATTTCAGTCAGAATACTCTTTCAAATCGGCTGTTTTGTAAAGTATGCCATCAATGTTTAGGTGTATCTTGCCTACAAAAGGCTCTGTTGATTTACACCCCACACGGCCGCCCCATCCAAACATCCTTCCCCAGCACGGCATAATTTCCGCCGATGGGCTCTGCATTTTGAAA
>CAYZLH010000465.1:0-2474 GCA_964478795.1 uncultured Bdellovibrionales bacterium
CTACGGATTCGCTCTCAACCTGCTTGGGAGCCTTGGCAATGGTACGGCCCAAGTTGTAAACCATGATCAAGAATCCGACCATAAAGCTCACACCACCAATGATGCGAACCCAGTAGAGGGGCACAATTCTCATCACCGTCTCTACGAAGTCTGGATAGAGCAATTTGCCCGTATCGTCCACCGCTCGCCACATGAGACCTTGAGTAATCCCAGCGGCCCACATGCTCATCATATAGAGGAGAATGCCCAGCGTACCCAACCAAAAATGGGTGTTGGCCAAACTCTTGGAGTGAAGCTCGGTGCGCCAAAGTTTGGGCACTAAGTAGTAGAGCATACCAAAGGTCAGGAAGCCGTTCCAACCGAGAGCACCGCCATGCACGTGACCAATGATCCAATCGGTATAGTGCGCGAGGGAGTTTACGCTCTTGATGGAAAGTATCGGACCTTCAAAGGTGCTCATTCCATAAAACGTAACGGCCGTGATTAAGAACTTTAAGATGGGATCCGTGCGGACCTTATCCCAGGCACCTCTCAAGGTGAGCAAACCGTTGATCATACCACCCCAGCTGGGTGCCCATAGCATCAGAGAGAACACCATGCCGAGTGTCTGTGCCCAATTGGGCAGAGAAGTATGCAGTAGGTGGTGAGGACCAGCCCAAATATAGATAAATACGAGCGACCAAAAGTGTACGATCGAGAGTCGATAGGAATAGATCGGTCGGTTCGCCGCCTTGGGAATATAGTAATACATTAAGCCCAAGAAAGGAGTGGTGAGAAAGAAGGCTACGGCATTGTGGCCGTACCACCACTGTACCAGCGCATCTTGTACACCGGCGTAGATGGGATAGCTTTTGAGGAAGCTTACGGGCAACGAAAGCGAATTCACGATATGCAGTACCGCCACAGTGATGATCGTGGCGATATAGAACCAAATCGCCACATAGATGTGTTGCTCTTTTCGTTTGGCGATCGTGAGAAAAAAGTTAGCAGCAAAAACAACCCAAACCAAAGTAATGGCAATATCGATGGGCCACTCTAACTCGGCGTATTCTTTGGAAGTGGTAATTCCAAAGGGAAGAGTTAACGCGGCGGAGACGATGATTAACTGCCAGCCCCAGAAATGGATGTTACTCAAGAGGTCAGAGGCCAGCCTTGCTTTGAGCAGTCGCTGCGAAGAGTGGTAGATACCAGCAAATATCGCATTTCCGGCGAAGGCAAAGATCGCCGCGTTGGTGTGGAGTGGGCGCAGGCGACCAAAAGTCAGCCAAGGTAAATTGAAATTAAATCGCCAGTCGGCCATTTGGGTCGCGATTAAAATTCCTAGGAGGAAGGCCACGAAACCCCAAAGCACGGTGGCAAAGAGGAACTTTTTTACTATCTCATCATCATATCTACTGATCTCGGTCTGCATGTTGTTTCCTTTCTGAATCGTCGAGCAGCGCGCGATGCGCCGGGGTTACAAGGTCGTCCATTTGGCCAGTAAGAGTGGCGTAAAGAAATCCAGCGAGAGCCACTCCGCCTAGGAGAAGCGCTAAGGGAATGAGAAATAACAAAACATTCATTTCCATTTCTCCGTGCGCAAATAAGTATGTAAAAATACGGTGAGGGCCGAGAGCGGCATAAGGATCGCGGCCAAAAGTGGCGTCATATAACCCATAATGGCCAACGCTCCGGCTACCAAATTGTAGGTGACCGAGAAGAAAAAATTCTGTTGCACTAGCTGCATGGTGTTTTTGGCTAGGCTTAAGAGATCCAGCAAACTTTCCAATCCCGTTTTGGTGAATATTACGTCGGCATTTTTGACACTCAAATCCATGGCCCCAGCCACCGCTACGCCGACTTCGGCGGATTGAAAAGCGATGGCGTCGTTGGCGCCGTCGCCAATCATGATGGCGGGATTATTTTTTTGCACGATTTTGGCTTTCTCTTCAGGAGAAATTTCGGCATAGGTTGTTGTAAACGGAAACTTATCGGCCAAGGCCTGGACATTTTCCTTACGATCGCCGGAGAGCAGCGACAAGCTATAGCCCGCATCCTTTAATTTAGTTAGTACAGAAAAATCATCGCAGAGCTGATCGCCCAGATGAATCGTGGAGAGAAGTTGCTGGTTGCGAAAAAGTCCGACCCAATTTTCACCAATGGTTGGCGAGTTTCTGAGCCGGTGAATGCTATAGTGAGTCCCCTCAAGAAAGCCTTCGATCCCATCCGATCTCTGCACCACGGCTTCCATTTGTGCTGGAGCAATATTTTTATCGCGAACATAGCGCTGGATAGCCTTAGCCACCGGATGATGGGAATGAGTTTCTAAACCGTGAGCCACAGCGAAGAGTTTGTCGCCAACTTCGCTATTTTCCCACGACAATACGGAAAACTCTCCTTTAGTAACAGTGCCCGTTTTGTCGAAGATGAGATTTCGTATTTCTGCCAGTGATTCTAATTTTTCGGGATTTTTAAATAGAATGCCTTTTGTGCCA
>CAYZLH010000466.1:0-2469 GCA_964478795.1 uncultured Bdellovibrionales bacterium
ATGAAAATCTAGGCAAGTCACTTCTTTGGCCGAGGCCACGTGGGCCTTTAGGAACTCTTGCACCAAATGAATTTCCCGCTGTATTTCCCGTCCCATATAAAAAAGTCCGCGCGGATGTGTGACCTGACCCGAAGCAATGGCCTGGCCGCTACGCTCTTCGCCCAGGCGAAATTTAGCCCATAACGCTTCGAGGGGGCCACTCCACCAATCCAAGGTGGACGTGGGATTTAGATATCGGGAAAAAAAACTGTAATCGGGATTCGGTTTGGCCGGACCACCGCGGAAGTTGCGATTTAAATCGACGTTTTCGCTATTGGCCCGTCGAAAAAATGCCATGCCGAGCGGATTCACAGAGTGGATGAATAGGAGTGAAGGACCAGCTTCTTCGCGCGCCTTTTCCAGTAATGCGCATTGAATCGCTGAGCCCGCATAACCTTCGATGCCATGAACTCCGCAAATATGAATAAGAAAGCGCTGGGGGTCTCTTTTTAGTAATGCATAATCTTGAAAAAGATCGGGGGTCTCTTCGTGGGGTATCCGAAAGCGTAACGTACGATAACCGCCCGCATCTGCCGCTGTCTGAAAGTTTTCCCGGGCTTCCCAATAGTTTTGGGTAAATTTCACAGGAGTTCCTTCGCCTTGGCGAGCACATCATCGACGTGACCGTTGACTTTCACTTTGCGCCATTCGTACACAATTTTTCCCTTACCGTTAAGCAAAAAAGTGGATCGTTCGATTCCTTTAAATTTCTTTCCATACATATTTTTCATTTTGATCACGGAGAACTCGTTGCAGAGATCCTGATCAACATCGGCAATCAATTCAAAAGGGAAGCTCATCTTCTTTTTAAATTTCTCATGACTTTCTAGAGAATCGGCGGAAACTCCAAAGATCTCGATCCCCATTTTTTTAAACTTCGCATATCCTAAAGCAAAATCTTTGCCCTCCTGTGTGCAGCCGGGAGTATTGTCTCTCGGGTAGAAGTACAGAACAAAAGGGGTGCCTTTCATTTTTGCGATCGAGAATTTTCCGTTACTAGTTGTTGGCCACATGAGGTTTTCCTTTCCGTATTTCAAAAAATGTTTCCAGACTAAGGGCAAGTAGAATAGACAGTGCGCCGATAAATTGCCAATAGCTCAACGATTCTTTCAAGAAGAGCGCGCCAACGAAGGCCCCCAAAATGGGTTGTACAAAGAGGGTCAAGGAAACGGCGGCGACACTGGCCTTTTCCAGGGCAACTGTCCAGTAAATGTAGGTAATGGCGGTGCCCAGCGACCCCATCCATAGAATCGCCCCGAGATGGTTCAAGCGGATTTGACTGAGAGAAGGTAAGCCGGAATGAAAGAAAATGAGATAGCAAGAAAAAAGAAAGAAGCCCAAGAGGGATGCTGCAAGATATAAAGTTAATGCACCGACCCGACCACCAACTTTTCGACTCACGATGGAATACATGGCCTCCATTGGCATCGCCGCCAGGAAAAATAAATTCCCAGCCTGAAAATTGGCAAGTGAGCTCCATTCTCCCGGTTGAAGATTGGAAAGAAGGAGAAATCCGGCAACGGCAAAACAAAACGCGAGCCCCTGTACCTTTCTCCATGGTTCACCGATCAGCGCCCAAGCGAGGAGTGCGGCAAAAAGGGGTTCCATAGCCACGAGTAGCGTATTGGCCGTTGAGGTCGACATGGCGAGTCCCACATACTGAAAGAGAGGAGAAAAGAAAAAGGTGGTGAGTGCCATGAGGCCTACCCAAGGAAAAATCTTAGTCTGAAAAACTTGCATTGGCGGAGTAACAAAGCGATTTGGTTTTCGCTGAATAAGCAAGATCGCCACGAAAGCAGTGACTAGTGCTGAAAAATACCGCAGCCACGCCACGTGCATGGGCGAATAGTCTTGCATCAATAATTTCCCCATCAAGGGATTCGTCGCCCATATTGCATTGCACAGTATTAAGGTGAGGAGCACAGCAGGTCGCATGGAGGGAATATAGTTTTTTTTTGCCAGCCCTGCTATCTTAAAGGCGATGGAAAATTGGAAAACCTTTGATTTGTATAACCCCACTGAAGAACATCGCCTCTTGCGCGAAATGGTTCGCGATTTTGTGCGCGGAGAGGTCGAGCCGCAAGCGATGGAACATGATCGGAAGGAGAGTTTCAATTTACCACTTTTAAAAAAAATGGGACCGTTGGGATTGCTCGGATTGACCGTGTCCGATGCTTACGGAGGATCTGGTCAAGATGCTACGGCGGCTTGTATCGTTCACGAAGAGCTTTCCGCCGCTGATCCCGGTTTCGCGCTGGCCTATTTAGCTCATAGTATGTTGTGTGCCAATAATATTTCGGCCAACGCTAGCGAAGCGCAAAGGAAAAAGTATTTGCCAAAGTTGTGTAGCGGCGAATGGATTGGGGCCATGGCAATGTCGGAGCCCAATTTTGGTACCGATGTTGTGCATATGGAAACTCGGGCCGTTTT
>CAYZLH010000467.1:0-2461 GCA_964478795.1 uncultured Bdellovibrionales bacterium
CCCGTAACTCAGGCCTGGCTGAGTCTTTTGCAGAAGCAGCTGGGTGCCGAGCCTCAAATCAACACTACTTTCTATGGCACCGCGTTTTATAAAAAAGAGGACCTATTAGAAAGTTTCAGGCGATGCATTGCTACCATCAATGCCTACGGTCAGCACAAAATTACAAACCTGATTCATGACCAACTAACTCAGCAGGAAGTGAACCAGATCCATGAGTGGTACGAAGAGCTGCAAGATCATCCGTTGTATCAGGTTGCCGTCGCGGGAAATGAAGTTCGGGCCGCACTTTCCCGATTGAATAATACCTGCCATCAATTCGAGAAATTTTTGACCTCTGCTCCGTCGCACGAACTAACGCTGCATTTTAATCCATGTTTACGCGAGCCGCTCGCGCCAGAACATTATCGTTATTTTACGTCTGAGGAAAAATTTGGGGAATTGTACTTAAGCTACGGAACTCTTGGCGTATCATATATTGATGCCTTTGAGAGGGGCACGGTTCGCCCGCCAGTTCCGCAATCCACCTTTGTGGCTGACTTCAATTTGTGGTTCGGCAAAAATCAAAAATTCGAACGGAACGAGGAATTAGCCAATTGGCTAAAAGAAAAATTCGGCAAAGATATTAAGGAGCCGGAACTTGCATTGGGAAAAGTTCCACTCGGAAGGTTGGTCGGAAACTATCTTGCTAAGAAAGAGCTGCTAAAAAAAATTGGCGATCACCAACGTCTAAAAAAAGTCGAAATATTGGATGAAAAAAACTCGTCCCTGTTGGCCACCAAGCCGAATCGATTCAGCTTAAGCTTTTTCACAAACGAAAACACCGGAACAAAAGGACGACTGGTATTTACCATTCGCGATCCAAACTTCATACAAGCTGAGCTAAACCTAAAAGAATCGAGTTTGGCCTTGCTAAAAAGCGAAGACCGAAAGGGAAAGCTCCTAAAACTTTCGCTTCCCCAAACCACTCTGCCTCCCCTATCGGGAAATCACGAAGATTCTGCAAAATTTCTCACGGGGATTTATTGCACACCAAACTCCAGTGACCTATTCGTCGCCGTACGAGTCGCGCGAGCGGATTTTTCCGCTCTTGCGGGAACTGATCACCCCACGCGCGTAGGCGATCTTATTTACATGGCCGGCACCTCCTTACTTGATAATTCTGCGCCTGTTTTGGTGCACCAATCCGATCCTTATAAGCACCCTGATGCCAGATGGCCATCGCTAGCCGAAATTGATCTGCACCTGGAGGTGACTCCTTATTTATTTTTAGGAATTGATTTTGATTCCGATGGTTGCTTGGCGGAAGCGCGAAATCTACTTGAGAATTTTGTCACCCATCGGCCAGAAGCTCAAAACAGTGGAACGGATCCAGCGGCCTGGAAAAGTTTGCCGCTCCAGGCTCAACATGGCGATTCCGAAAACACCAAACATCACACTTCCTATGGCGCCCACGAAATCGCCAACTATCAGCTAACAAAGTTCGCTGAACTGTGCCCGATCACCATGAGTTTTTTGCGCGAAATCACTAATATTGATGCCTGCCAACGGATTCGTTTTATGTTGTTGGAGCCTGGCGCGAAGATCTTAGTGCATTCCGATGCACCGGAAAGAGAAGTCTCGCTGGCCATGAATGTGGCTTTGAATATGCCTGAGGGGTGTGACTTCTGGATCGATTGTGAAAGCGACGGAACCCATAATTCCTATACCAAAAAGATCCCCTTCGCCGACGGAAGCGTAGCCCTGATCAATAATGCGAAATATCACTACCTAGAAAACCGCTCCAACCAAAACAGGCTTCACCTAATCATTAACGGGCCTTTGCGAATGCGTGATGGTTCGCTGTGTGCTTTGGCCCGCAAGCAAAACAATGTAACCAGTGAAGCCGAAATTCTAACGGAACTTGTTGTCAAGCGTGCCGCCATCAACCCGACCGCTCCAAATCCGCTAATCGAGCGTTGGCGATTGGAAAACTTAAGTTGGGATAAATTTTCCCCACATTTGAAAGTAGTGGTTTTGGTGAATGAAAAAATACCCGAGGCGCTCAAATCGGAGAGCATTTTAAAAATTACTGCCGCTAGTTTATTTCCGATTCCCCATGAGGTGATGCACAGATCCGAATTTCACGACTGGCTGCAAAGCAAAAGTGCTGAGGAGTGGGATTCCATTGTAATTGTGGGCGCCGGTCTTTACATCCGCGACCCCTATATCTTTACGTTTGCCGCTCTGGAAACGTCCTTTGCCTTAAAAAAACAAGCAATCCTCTTGAGCGGGCACTTAATCAATCACCCGCAAACCAAAGATCCGCTGGCGATTCCCTCACTTCACGAGCAAACAACAATTTTAAATTTTGGCTTGTATAAAAAAGTTGGGATGCCACCCTTCGAACCCGTAAAATCGAAAACCCCCACTCCATTCCCTGCATATATCGCGAGTCCAGAACAAGTTCACGACGACTATACAC
>CAYZLH010000468.1:0-2460 GCA_964478795.1 uncultured Bdellovibrionales bacterium
TCAAGCCAAATTCTATTTCATTGCCATGGGATCCTTGCGTGAATGCCAAGCCTGCCTTGAATTTCTTCCTAATTCAGAAAATCTAAAAAGTGCTGCCGATGAAATTGGTGCAGCTCTTTATTCACTCATCAAGGCAACAATTCATTCCCAATCTAAGTTCTTCAAAAGAGGTTTCTAATGAAAATCCTAATCACTGTTTTGCAAATTATTGCCTTATCTATCAAAGTGGCCAACTTCATTGGAATCCACGGTTGTCATTCTCTTTTTAAGAGTGTTTCGAAGGGGCTTTAACGCCTCTTCGAAAAAGGTCGAAGCTAACGCTTCGTTTTTTTTAATTATTCAGTGCAGATAGCGGATAGCAGAAAAAGTTAGTCGGTTTTCAGTTGAACTAAGTCACTGCATAAAAGGGGAAGTCATGTTGGAGCAGCGTACAAACCAGGGGCGGCACTGTCATTCTGCTTTGCGTTAGTGTAGGAAGGGATATGGAATTTAGCCCGTATGATCCCTTTCCACTAGCACCCCTTGGAACCCTCTATGCCCTGGAGAAAGTTCATAGTGCACAGGTAGATGAGTGGCTGGGATTTTCCTTTGCGAAAGCTGAAGCGTTTCAGGAAGAAAAAAATGTCGTGAGCTGGCAGGACAAGGGTCCGCAGGTATTTTTGACTCCCTATTCGGAATGTCGCGCGATCCTAACTGAACTGCAGTTTGTTGATGGGGAAACATTTGTGGATTTTGGTGCTGGTTATGGACGGATGGGACATGTTCTAGAAACTTTCTTCCCTCAAGGAAACTTTATCGGATTCGAAATTATCGAGAGTCGCGTGCAAGAAGCAAATCGCGTGGCTGAGCTACAGAAGAAAAGATTTCGTCTTGAGTGCATTGATATTTGCTCCGATCATTTTCTGATCCCGCGAGCAGATGTCTATTTTTTGTATGACTTCGGTAGCGAGGAGCAAATTCAAAAATTTCTCGAGAAATTCCGCAGTCAAAAGAGTTCCGATTC
Organism: uncultured Bdellovibrionales bacterium; assembly: GCA_964478795.1. GTDB lineage: Bacteria > Bdellovibrionota > UBA1018 > CAIPTA01 > CAIPTA01 > JAKFYM01. The sequence continues at coordinate 1,004 of CAYZLH010000468.1, forward strand.
CTTTCGTTTTGTGGGGAGGGGGGGCCGCGTGCGCCACCTGATCCAAAAGCATCATCCTTGGCTGTGGGATGTAATTCCGGCAAAGCACTTTGCGAATTTTTCAATCTATAGTTCGGGACTCAGCTCGGCAAATCCGCGTTGAGGTCGCAGGGCGCTGCGGATCGCCGAAAAATCTTGATAGGCAATCCAGTCGATCACGGAAAGATCCGCCGGTCGCTCCACGGAAAAATATCCATGGAAATGTTGCCATTGCACCCGCACGCTATGCTCGCGAAACACCGATAAATCTAAATACCGAGTCGATCCCAACGAAGAGTAATAGGTGTCGGCGCCGAGCTGTCGGCAAATTTGCGCTAGGTTCTCAGATTTGCCGGCCATCATGCCTAAATCTGAGGCCCAGTGCAGTTCGGATTTTAGTTCAAAGGCTTCCCAGAATATCCACAGCGCCTCTTGGCTGATTTCGATTAAAAACTCTTCCTTTTGAATTTTTTCAAAATAGGGGCGCAAGAGCGGCTCAACTTGAGTGGCAAAGTAGGGGGCTTTGCCATAAATTTGCTGAATTGTCTTCCAGTGGGCCTTGGCCCAGCCTTGAGAGGAATCCACCTTCATGTCTTGCAAGGTTTTTGTGCGGTGGTCCTTAGATAGAATCGGCAAGGTGAGCCATTGGGGTGAATTGCCAAATAATTTTGTGCGGTGATGCCGACCTTGTTTGGTCCATTGCACGGAATCGAGAAAGACAAACTGATCTGTGCGGGAAAACAGCTCAAAATATCCTAACCAAGGGAAATAGTGTGGCTGTTGGCAAACAAGCATCATAGGGTTATCTTAGCCAAAGTTTCTTTTACTCGCTAACAAAATGAGGTGTTTATGTTGCGCTGGATACTCCTAAGTTTTTGTTTTTTGCCCCTGGCGAATGCCGGTGAAGGTACGGGTGTGGGTATCGTGCTGGGTAGTCCTAACGGGTTCACCGCTCGCCATTGGATTTCCGAAACCGAATCTTTTGAAGGTGCCGTGGGTTGGTCGATTACCGATTCGCGCTTCCAGGTGAATACCAACTTTCTGTGGGCCAAGCCCGATACCATTCAAATCGGCGAAGAAACTCTCGATCTTTTCTTTGGTGCAGGTTTAGCTTTGCGAACGAAGTCCGGACGCGGCGACGGAGAAGTGGTTTTTGGACCCCGAGTACCCGTAGGACTATCGATGGATTTTCAAGATCCCAATCTTGAGATCTTCGTGCAAGCTGCAGTAAACGTGGGAATTATACCCAGCTCCGATATTTTCCTGGATGGAAACTTGGGCGTGCGATTTTACTTCTAAGCAGTTGTAAAATTCACGTTTGAGAATTGGCCGAACCTTCTTACAGCACCCTAAGCCAAAAGCTGCTTTCAAAAGCGCCTGCTTCTTTAGGGATGGGAAGCCCTTCGGCCATTTTCATTTTTCTTACATAATGACTCGGG
>CAYZLH010000469.1:0-2460 GCA_964478795.1 uncultured Bdellovibrionales bacterium
GGATTTTCTTAAGAAATGACCAACCTACGAATTCTACTTTAGAAAAAACTCTCGTTGGTCTTTTGGTCTTTATCGGATGGATGTGGCTGGCTGGTACGGTGGGATTCCTGGGGGACAAGTTTTCCTGGATTCATATTGGTTTTTTGTTAGTTGGATTTTGTTTTCTTTCATTTCCCAATTTTAAAAAAGTTGAAACAAGAAATATCGACCCGAAAGTTTTGACGGCATTGCTGCCTGTTTTTTTGTTTTTTGGAATTTGTATTAGTCAAGCCATGCAGATGCAGGTTATCGAGGATGTTTTTAGTTATCATCTCTATGCGCCACAGCAGTGGTGGCAGGGTGGAAGAATTTCTTTCGATTCTCATTATCCGCACCTATACATGGCGTCCTACTGGGAGATGATCTATTTGTGGGCTTATCCAATATTCCCCACAGGGTCATTACAGCCTGTATTTGTTTACGCTTTTGCCCAGTTGATCCATATCTTTGTCGGACTTTTGGGGTCCTTTTTGCTGCTATTCCGTCTTTTTCATGGAAATTCAACGAAAACAGAATGGTCATTGCTGGCCGCTCTATTTGGAGTTTCGCTTTTCCCTCTACTTTGGACTTCCTGGCACGCGAAAAATGATTACGGGGCATTACTATTTAGTCTTGGCGCAGTTTATTTTCTGCTTGGGCACAAATTTTTTCGAGCAGGGTTGTTAATAGGTGTATCGGTGGCGGCTAAGATGTCCGCGATTTTTTCCTTTACGGCAATTCCCGTTTTAGTGGTGATTTTGTTGCTGCGGCGGGTTTCATTGTGGAAAGTCAGACAGTGGACTTTCCTTTTTTTGGGGTTAGCGTTTTCTATTCTGCCACTACTAGTTAGAAATTTTTTGGCCACGGGAAATCCGGTGTTTCCGTTTTTGGTGGAGCAATTATCGCCGGGTGTGACTACGATCACGATGAACCAGGTGATTTACTCGGTTCTTGGCAATCGTAGTGAAACTGGGAACGAATTTTTCTTTGTTTTTTTTGTGCAGTTTATCCGTGAACCCTTGTTGATTGTATCTTTTGTTCTATTGCTTCTTGGGTTCTGGAAAAGGGTTGATTTCCGTCTTCTTTCTCTGGCGACGATCGCTTTAGTTCCAGTAGCCGCGGCATCAATGTGGTTGGGGAAGTGGCTTTTGGATTCGATATTTGTTCGCTATGTAGCACTTTCATTGGCATTAGCTAATGCCTTGCCTTGGAAAAAAAAATGTAGTGCAGTGGTGTGCATTAGTCACGGTAATTGTTCTATGGCTTTTTACGAGGTCATTTTTGCCATGGTCGGGGCTACAAGAATTGCCCCGAACCGGTACGTTTTATAGTGGCTATCTGAACGGTGTTTCGGGAATGAAGTGTCGTGAGTGGCTTTCGGCTTATGTAAATTCATCGGAGCTGATAATTTCTATTGAAGACGATTATCTTTATTTTATGGGTGGAGCGAAAATTCGGGTGGCCGCCCATGACCCTGAAATTGACCCTTTGATCAGGGGAGTTTCCGATTTGTCTTATCTACCGGCCGTACAAAAAATGGGTGCAAAGTATATATTTCACGTTCGTAGGGAAAGTGGGCGGACATTTTATCAAAATTCCGCACAAATTCATCAATCACTAAATGCCCACCATGGGAAAGTGGTCGGTGACGAAGAATGCGTAGTTGTTAGGCTCTAAAAACTAGCGGATAATTTAACCGTAGCAAAAGGCACTTTTTCGGGACTGGCGATCTGTCCCAGCTTACGGTCGCTGGATTTTTCGCCGAGAAAGACCTTGCGATCCCAGCTATATCCCGCGTTGCCTTCCAGCAAAAGGCGCTGCTCTATAGGCATTACGAATCCCAACGATCCTTGAAGTTCTTCCTGCAGAAAACGTTCACTGGAGTTGGTGCGCGCGCTAATTCTACTATTTTCCCCTTCAAATCTTGCCTGCAGGTAGAGGTGGGCTGGACCAAACAGGAAGTAGGAGAATTTAGCTTGTCCATTATAAAGAGGGAAGTAGGAAACGTTGAAAACCGCTTTTTCGAACGGAGTCCAAAATAAGAAAAAGAAAGGGACTCCGAGAGCCAGGCGTAGATTCTCTGCAGGGCGGAAAAAATAAGCCGCTCCGGGAATAGGAATATAGTTCGCAAAGCCTCGATCATTGGAAAAGTTCAAAAAGAAGATCCAGGCGTTATCGCCTTCCGTCGGAATTTTATAGATAAAATTTGCTAGGAACACTAAATCACGGCTGTAGCCAAAGGGCCGGTCACTGTTGGTGCCCACAAAAAGATTTCCGCCAATTGTTCGGTTTTCTTCTGTGAGTCGCGAATGTGATACGCCGGCGTTGATTTTCCACAATGAATTTGGAACACTCCGGCGATTGGGAAAGAGGTAATTAGAGCGGATTTCCTGATGAAAGCCGTTCAAATGCAATTTCCACTTTTTGTCTTCCAAATGTTGA
>CAYZLH010000470.1:0-2456 GCA_964478795.1 uncultured Bdellovibrionales bacterium
CGCCATCCACCTAGGAATCTGACTGCTAACGCTAAAGGTATCTTTCCGCCCGATCTCAGCCGTAAACGCATCGAACCTAAACGCCGACCGCGTCTCAAGGTTAGAGCCTCCTGGAGTTTTAGCCACGCGTTCGGCAAGACCGGCTCGTATTTTGTCCGCTAATTTCTCATCACTCGCAAAAAAGTCCGCAAGAAAACCACCGAGTGGCAGCTTCTGTAAAGTTTGCAGAGCGGTATTATTTTTGATCTGCTCACGGATCGTCGGCACCAGGATCTGGGGAAGGACGCCGTTGCGTGTTGCGGTCGTCGAAAAAAGACTATGATAACGCTCAGGCAAACAATCGCACTGCGTCAAAGCCCAGATATCATCAGCACCATCTGAAAAAGCTTTCTGATATGACAAGGTTTTTGCCGAAAATCCGCCATTGAAAACTTCAAGCTCAGAGTCTTCACTTGCGCCTGGATGGCCTTGGGCTGATTTTTTCTCGCCGGTTTGCATGCAACCAATGCTTGCCAACACAACCAGTAACATCATTGGCTGAATAATTTTTTTTACAAAGCAGTTCAGCATCAGGATCCACATCTGGTTCAGTTTCAACAGAAGGAGTATTCAACTTGGAGTCGGTACTCAGAAATTTTGAATGCGACAGAGGTTGCAAGCCATGTGCCACCGCTTGGAAAGCAATTTTGGGTTCTTTTGCCGCAAAAACGTTGCGAAAAATCTCGTGGCAACCGACTATCCGATGCACATTGTCAAAGCTTTGAACACCGCCAAGTCTCTTGAGAATTTTTGTATAAGCCCCTGATTCCTCGTTTAAGTACCCAATGCCTCTGCAAATTTTATGTACCTGCTATTTAGATAGCCACAGACCTGCATGATCTTGAGCCGGAAGTAGTCCATGTTGCGAAAGCCGAAGGATCGCCGTTTGAGCGCTTTGATGACGTTGTTGACCCCTTCAGCTAGGGCGGAGGTGACGCGAAATTCGAAATAGTTTTTGAGTGTCTCCCAGCCGCCGGAAAGATGTTTGAACCAGGTCTCAAGCGGCCGAAAAGCTGGAGTCTCACCTTTGACCAAATCGGACACTATCTTCTGGTCGATCCATCTTCCCACCAGGGTAAGTCGTTCTTTGGCGGTCGCTAAGTCTAGGCTGTCGAAAAACGATGTCATTCCTTCCTTAATAATCTCGAGTGCTGCAAAGTCCTCGTTCTTGCGCACGACATCCTCGATGTGGTCTCTTTCTTCTTTGCTGCGCTTTGAAGAGTTCTTCAGGAATGAAAAGCGGTATTTTCCTCGCGTCAGTCTTTGTAGTTCAGTTTCTGATTTATCCAAACGATTGTGCAGCGTCTTTCTCACCTCGTTTAGAGCCTCGCCAAAGCTCTGCATCAGATGGAAACGGTCCCAAACAATTTTGGCATTCTTACAGTGTTCTCTAACGCTCTTCGCGTAGTCGTCATGCTGATCCAGCGCCACCACCTCGAGACGTTCGCAGGCTTCTTTACCGATGATTTTGAAAAATTCGTCCAATGCCTTTTTCGATCTTGATTCACTCACCCATATGACTCGGCGGGTGTTGAGATCGGAAATTACTGTGAAGAATTTTTCATTACGGTTCTCGTCTTTGTATTTCGACTTCTTACGTGCATAGACTTCATCGACTGCGATATGCGTTACCGCAGGGATTTTGTACTTTCTCAGCATCCGCTGCATTCGCTTTAAATCGATCCGGCGCACTGTCATGTTTTGCTCTCCGACCATCTCGGCGACCCTCGAAACAGGAGAGAATTCGCACATTGTTCCCAGCCACCAGGTATAGTCCTTAGTGAAATGAGGACTCTCGTCCGCCAAAAAAGCGATGTGCTCGCTGCGAGTTTTGTTGCACCGCTCACACCATCCTTTACGCCTCCAGAGCTTAACAATGGTTTCAAAGCCGCGTAGCGGCAGGTCCCTGAGCGTTAAGGGGTGCTTGCTTGTTAGTTTCGTCAGCGGGGTTCTGCATTTGCGGCAGCAAACCTGTTTGTCTTCCCGAGGGGATAGATAAACAAAGACCTTCCGGTCCCGGGTGGTCGTTTGAAAATCGATGGTTTCGTATCCCTCAAACTGCAGAAATCGTGGTATACCCATAAGTGCGTTCTCTTTGATTTAGTGTTTTTGTTGTGTGGTAACTTCAATTTCACCAAATCTTTGGAACGCACCCCAAACTAAAAAGCGCTCAGTCGGGCGCGCTAAACGCGCGCCGCTGAGCGCAACCAAGCGGACGGTCACTATCATACTAAAGATAAATAGTTGATTCCGCGCGGAAGTTTCCGAATGTTTATAACTTAGTCAATTCTCGACTTTTTTGTTCAAGAACCCACTATTTTGATACAATGCGTGTGAATGCTTCACCAACGGGTCTGCACTCTTAGTAGCATCTGTTTGCCCTCTCGAATTTGACCGTAGCGGAGATAGTAGTTTTG
>CAYZLH010000471.1:0-2456 GCA_964478795.1 uncultured Bdellovibrionales bacterium
TCACAATTTCTATGGGCTGCACAAAAAGCTCATTGGGCTGATGCACCATCGCGCGCAAGGTGATCTTCGTAGAATTTCCCTCTGATGGGGTAATTTGAAAGCTCTTGGCGTCAATCGTAAAGGAGCCGTTTACATACCATCGACCGCTGAAATCCTTAATTGCCAAATCTTTTGCGGTAAATGGCTGTGCATCCTCGATTAGAATCTCTAAGGTAACGAACTCTCCCAGTTGTAGAGTCTTGCCGCGATCCCCTGGCGAAAGTGCTAAGAATCCATTCATCGCTTTTTCCTTACCCGTGATCGGAAAAATTGATGTAGCACGCGAGCGGGCTCTTCTAAACTTGAAAGATCAATCAGCGACGCTCCCGATTTTTTGAGCAGGTTTGACTGCGCTGAACTGAATGCCGCTTGATTCTTAGCATATTCCTTGCGCACGAGCGAAGAGCTGGTCGGAAGTACGATCTGCTCACCGGTTTCAGGATCTTCGAGACGAATTAATCCTACATTGGGTAGCTCTGTATCACGAGGATCAGTGGTGCGGATGCAGATAAAATCGTGTTTTTTGGCCAAGACTTCGAGCTTCTTTTTGTCGAAAGTAGAAAAAAAGTCGCTAGCCATAACTACGATGGAACCAGTCTTTAAGACGCTAGATAGATATTCCAATGACTCATTCATGTTTGATTTTTTCGAAATTGGCTCATAGGCCAAGATTTCATCGATGAGGCGAAGAATATGTTTACGGCCCTTTTTAGGAGGAATGTAGCGTTCAGCACGATTGGTAAAAAATAGCAGGCCCACTCGATCGTTATTGGAAATTGCCGAAAATCCGAGGCAGGCCAAGGCTACTGCCATAATTTCTCGTTTGCTAGCTCCAGAGCTACCAAAGATCATGGATTGCGATGCATCAACCACAAATAGAATGGTAAGTTCCCGTTCCTCTTCAAAGGTTTTTACGTAAGTATCTTGCATTCGCGCTGTGGTACGCCAGTCAATGTGACGAATGTCGTCACCATATTGGTAGATACGAGAGTCAGCGTATTGCATGCCTTGGCCCTTGAATCGAGACTTGTATTCACCAGACAAAAGGTCCGATGAATTTTTCTTAGTCAAAATTTCGACTTGTTTTACTTGTTTGCCGATTTTTGAAAGCGGGGCTCTGCCCGAACTTCGAAGCTCGTCAAACTCTTCTGCTGGAGAATCTGCTGATTCCTTTTCTTTTTTACGGAACTTCCACCACATCGAGGATCTTCCTAATCACAGATTCGGTTGTGATATCGTTTGCCTCAGCTTCATAGGAAAGCACCAAGCGGTGGCGAAGAATATCGTAGCATACAGACTTTACATCATCTGGACTTACGTAAGATCGCCCAGCTAGTAGGGCCGCAGCTCGAGAGGCTTTAGCTAAACCAATGGTCGCACGCGGTGAGGCTCCAACCTGCACGTAACTTTTAAGATCCGACAGCCCCTTTTTTTCTGGGAAGCGCGAAGTGAAAATAATATTTAGGATATAATCTTTTAGTTTTTCATCTAGGTAAACCCTGGTGCATAGAGATCGGGCTTCCTGCAAAACTCTTGGCAATACTTTTTTAGAAACCTTTGGTTGTTCTAGCACGGACATGCGATCGAGAATGGTTTTCTCTTCGGCTTGGCTAGGATAGTGAACTTTCACCTTGAACATGAAACGATCCAACTGAGCTTCCGGTAAGCTGTAGGTTCCTTCTTGCTCAATTGGATTCATGGTGGCCAGAACAATGAATGGATCGGGCAAGGAATACGTTTGGTCGCCCAAAGTTACCTGGCGTTCGGCCATGGACTCCAACAGCGCCGACTGTACTTTTGCTGGCGCTCGGTTAATTTCGTCGGCCAGTACAATATTTGAAAAAATAGGCCCTTTTTTCGCTGAAAATTCACCAGTTTTTTGGTTGTAAATCATACTACCTACGAGATCAGAAGGTAGCAGATCGGGGGTAAACTGAATTCGACTAAAGCTTAAATCCATCACATTGGAAAAAGTTTTAACCGCCAAAGTTTTTGCTAAGCCGGGTAATCCCTCGAGCAGGATGTGACCATCACACAGGAACGCCATGAGAATTTTTTCCATCATGGTTTTCTGACCGACCACAACCTTTTCGCACTCTTTTAGAACTTCGCCAAGCGTGGCGCTTTTTTGCCGAATAGCATCTTGAATTTCGGTGTCTTGCATAGGTCTATATCATAGCAAAACTCTGCAATCTTCTGGCCCCCAAATTGCTTTACACGGTGGAAAATTGATCACCGGTATTCGGTATTTACCTTGGGAGGTTTCATGAAGGGGATGACTTGGGCTCTAACAATTTTCACGCTAACAGGTTTCTTGGGCTGTGGAGCAATTAAAGGGGAGATTTCTGCTACGAATGACCGGCTTAAAATACAGCTCCAGATTCCCGTTGACGAAGACCCAGAATATTTTTGGAGTG
>CAYZLH010000472.1:0-1365 GCA_964478795.1 uncultured Bdellovibrionales bacterium
TCCGGATTTGTTGTTACCTTTACGAAAAGTAAAAATGCCCTTCAACGTTACAAGTCTCGGTATGGCCGGCGCTTTGGCTGCCCTTGGTGACGAGGCCCACGTGCAACGCTCCATCGAGGTAAATCAAGAGGGCATGGAGTATCTGGAAAAAGAATTTCGCCGCTTGGGCTTGGCGTATTGGCCGAGCCAAGGAAATTTCTTTTTGGCGAAGATGTCTTCAGATCCCAAGCCAATTTACGACACACTCTTACGCGCTGGAGTAATTGTGCGTCCTGTGGCTGGTTACGGACTCAAACAAGAGCTCCGATTTAGCGTGGGCACTCCGGAGGAGAATCGCCGGATGATCGCCGAATTAGAAAAGGCTTTGCGAAAATGAAGAAGCCAATTGTTGCCATTGATGGTCCCGCTGGAAGCGGAAAGAGCACGATCGCGAAACTTTTGGCGAAACGGTTAAAATTTTTACATATCGATAGTGGTGCTCTGTATCGGGGCGTGGCGCTGATGGCGGTGCAAAACAAAGCGCCCCTCGATCAGGAAGTAAAAGTTTTGGAGTGTGTAAAAAATGCGAACTTTGAATTTCGCTGGGTGGACGGCGTAAATTTGTTGCATGTTGATGGCAAAAATGTGGGAACGGCGATCCGCACGGAAGAGGTGAGCGCGGCTTCTTCGAAAGTGTCGGCTTTTCCCGCCATTCGAGCCCATTTATTGGGTTTGCAACGATCGCTGGGCGAAAAAGGGGGCGTGGTAATGGAAGGCCGAGACATTGGCACCGTGGTTTTCCCCCAAGCCGAAGTGAAAATTTTCCTCACTGCTTCTCTAGACGCCCGGGCCAAACGAAGGGCAGCAGAATTAGAGGCCAAGGGTCAAAAAGTGGATCTGGCCATTGTAAAGGACGAAATGGCTCGCCGCGATAAGCAGGACAGCGAGCGGGCCATCGCCCCATTGAAGCAGGCCGATGATGCGAAACTCGTGGATACGAGCGGGATGTCTATCGAATCTGTTTTAGATCGTCTAGAATCTATCGTTAGAGATGCTTACTGAGATTTCGCGAGTATTAGTAGTTCGCACCGATAAAATTGGTGACGTGGTCCTTACCACTCCAGCCATTGCTGCGCTTCGCAAAAAATTTCCCGAGGCCAAGATCACGGGTTTGGTTTCCACATTGGCCGCAGAGATTTACAGATCCAACCCCCATCTTTCTGAAGTTATTGTGCTGGATCCTGTTTTTTATTCGGGATTTTTTGGTTTCTGGCGTTTGGTCAAACGGATTCGGCAAGAAAAATTTCAGGTGGCTGTGGCTTTTCAGACCAAAGGGCGAGTGGCTTTCGCTCTGTTGTTTGCCGGGGTTCGCTATCGAATTGGCCC
>CAYZLH010000472.1:1375-2456 GCA_964478795.1 uncultured Bdellovibrionales bacterium
AGTGGTGGAGTTGGCTTTGCTTTAATTTGGGCCGACGACAAAATCGTTCCGCCGTGGAAATGCATGAGGCGGATTACAATATTCAGCTCTTAAAAGAGTTTGGGATTACAGTGGCCGACACTTGGGAAAAAACCCATCTCAATGTGAATGAAGAGTGTCGTCGATCCGCCCTCAGATTTTTTGTGGAAAAAGGATTAAGTAAAAAATTTAAAACGGTGGCCATTCACCCAGGTATGGCGGGATCGGCCCTGAACTGGCCCGAAAGTCACTACATCTCACTCGCCCGCCATTTAGTGAAACGTTACAATATTGTAATCACCGGCGGACCTGGCGAGGAAGCATTAGTGGAAAAAGTCTATCAAGGACTTTCTCGGCAACAAAACTATGCGCCCGATCAACCAATGTTCACCAAATATATTGGCGATCACGGCCTGGCGGAAATGATCGCCATTTTAAGTCAATGCGATGGCGTGGTGGCTCCGAGCACGGGGCCGATGCATTTGGCAGTGGCACTTGGGAAAAAAGTAGTTTCCGTATTTCCTCCGATCAAGGTGCAAAGTGCTGTGCGGTGGGGGCCCTACGGTGTGGGAACTGGTACAAACCTTGGGGTCAAACCAGAAGATCAAACATCTGTTTTGGTGCCTGATGTGAATTGCGGCGAAGACTTTCGTTGTGCCCTCAGTGCCTGTATCTATTATCCCTGCATGCCGAGAGTTTTAGTGGAAGATGTGGAAACGCAATTGATGGCCCTGTTAGAGGGAGGTTCTGTAACGATGTTTAAGTCATACGGAATGCCTTCTGGGGATTGGGATGAAGCGGAGGATTTTGAATGAGCCGATTTACCATTCAACGCAATCGATTTTCGGAAATCGTTGGAAAGATTTCTGCCAAAAAAATACTAATCGTGGGCGATGTGGGAATTGATCGCTACACTTTTGGCTCGGCCACGCGATTATCGCCAGAAGCGCCAGTGCCCGTGGTGACGGTGACGAATCAGAAAGATAAGTTGGGATTGGCGGCCAATGTGGCCGAAAACGTCAGAGAGTTTGGAGCCTCGCCGATTCTCGCTTCAGTTGTCGGC
>CAYZLH010000473.1:0-2441 GCA_964478795.1 uncultured Bdellovibrionales bacterium
GGCAAGAAGATCGCGCAAGGTTTTTTACCGGTATAATCGGTAATAAAATCAGCAGTTTATAAAATCAACAGCACAAAATGTGGAAATATTATCCACAGTATTAAAAGTCTTTTTTTCATATCGGAAATTATGGGTAATTTAACGAAAGCTTTCAGTTATCTAATAGCCGCCCAAGTCCAGGCGATCACGTTAATAGTAGCCGCGTGGTGGATTGGGGATTATTTGAATCAGCACCATCCCATTGGCTTCTCATGGTTTGCTATCACGATTCCGGTCGGCATTCTCGGGGTGGCGCATTCCTTTTATCTGGTTATCCGCTACACGATGAAACAGTCAAAAAAAGCGGACAAGAAAGACGGGAAGTCCTGATGAAGTTTCTTGATTCGGTGACGTTGCTTGTTTTTGCAGCAACGGCTCTGTCGCTTCTGGCCGGCCGTGATTTTTTCTGCGGCATGGTTCTTTTCATGATTAATTACGTCGCGTTTAAAATTATCATTAGAGTAATGTTTGCTTCTAATGAAGAAGAAGCGAAAGCATTGAAGCGTTATATATTTATTCCAGCGATTCTCATTAAATTTGCGGCGATTGCGATCATTACATACATAGTACTCGTCACGCTTAAGGGCTCACCCTTTCTTTTTGTCGGTGGTTTCGGGACCGGGCTCTTCCTTTTCACAATCGCGGTCATCGGCGAACACTATTTTGGCCGCAGTGCCGGCCGCAATTCATAAATGCCGGTTGCAAATTTTTTTCTACCAAACTGGTGAAAAGTAGGTTAACTATTGCCTCCCGACAGGATCGAATATCATTTTCATATTGAAAAGAATCGCCATGAAGATTTTTCGGAAGTTGATTGTTGCAAGTGGATTTTCCGCAGCTCCTGCGTTCGCAGCGGGCGGGGGAGTACCCGTTTTCATCGATTACTATGCGATGGTCGTCAACGCACTGAAGATCGATAAGATGTGGATCCCGACCGTCGGACTCGTGTTCGTTCTTCTGGTGTTGACGGCGATGGGCCTCTATTTCAAGGGTTCCGTGGCAAAGGACAAAGACGATGTGATTCCAAAAGGCCGTTTTTCCCTTCGTTACATGCTGGAAGGGATTCTTGAGTTTGTTCTCGGTCTCTCGAAAGACAATTGCGGCGACCAATACAGAAAGTACTTCGGATTTCTCGCCAGCCTGTTTCTTGTGATTCTTGTTTCGAATCTCACTGGTCTCATTCCTGGTTTTCCGCCGCCGACTGTCAGTATGGATACCAATCTGGCTATCGGAATCATCGTTTTTCTCGTTTATAACTTTGCGGGCATCAAGGAGCACGGGGCAGGGTACCTCAAGCATTTTCTGGGTCCCGTTATTTTCATCGCGCCGCTGTTCTTCTGTATCGAGCTGGTAAGCCACGCGTCACGACCGATTTCTCTTAGTCTGCGTCTCGTCGGTAACATCTATGGCGACCACACTTTGCTTGGAATTTTTACCGGACTGAGCTATATCATCGTCCCCGCAGTCCTGATGTTTTTCGGACTACTCGTAGCAGTCGTTCAGAGTCTGGTTTTCACGCTGCTTAGCGGCATTTATATTTCAATGGCCATTTCGCACGATCATTGATCGGTGAATTTTATAGTGTAACTTTCGAAACCGTGGAGAATTCATTCATGAAAAAGTTGTTGGTAAAATCAGTGGTGGCTCTTGGCGGATTGCTGCTTAGCGGCCTCGCCTTTGCTCAGGGTGATGCTGGTGCAGCCAGCACTAACCTGATTCCGCTCGGCGCATCTATCGCTATCGGTCTCGCAGCATTCGCAGCTGCAACTGGCCAGGGCCGCACAGCGTCTTCCTTCCTTGAAGGTATCGCTCGCAACCCGAACGCGAAGGACGCAATGTTCCAGCCGTTCATCCTTGCTCTCGTATTCATGGAATTCCAGGCTCTCCTCGGATTCGTTATCGCGATCATCTGGACATTCAAGTGATCAGATAGATCTCTGAATAGAGAAATTCAGGCCGTCGGGGTGACCCGGCGGCTTTTTTTGTTCCACGTGAAACCTGCCTTTAAACCCTCGATTTTGTAAATCATATCTTCTTCTTAACTTATTGTGAGAAAAGTGATATTTAACCGTCTGCTTATTTAGTGAGCATGTTTTGTAAGTACACTTTCTGGCAACTCCATCCGAGTTCTTTCCTCAAATTTATGCGTTTTCAGGGTTTCAAGGTCAAAACAACTGCATTTGCACCTTGGTTACTGCTTTTTTGCCGCAAATGACCATTTTGTAGTGCATTTGCAGTCGAAAAGTTGTTTTTGCAGGTATTTTGCGGGAATTATGTGGCAAATGCTGATGAGGTAGTGCAAATGCAGCGCAATAGACGTTTAAGAGATGCGAAGAGGCCTGGTTCAGTCGATTGCACGTGATTTTGTGCCAATGCCTCTTTGCTGCGACCTCATGGCTGTG
>CAYZLH010000474.1:0-2434 GCA_964478795.1 uncultured Bdellovibrionales bacterium
AACTCTAAATGGTAAATCTCTCTGTGAAGATTCCCCCAAAGATATTTTCCCAGGTGATTGATCCGAGCTTGCAAAAAAATTATTGAATCGGTTTTTCTAACGAGCAGTAAATTGTTTTTTTGTGTAACGGCTTCAGAGTTTCCACTTCTTTGCCATCCACCATTTCGTAGAATGCTTCCGTAAACATTACGGCACCCGGAAACTTTCCGTTACGTGGACTGATCTTTTGTTCGATTAAAAACTCCAGGTAAGAGGCGTAGTTGTCTGTTCTACGATAGACAGATAGATAGTGAATAAAAGGCGAGCCATAATCTTTTTCTTCGGCAACCAATCGTGTTTTTTCTCCTTCACTTTGGCCCTTGTTAATTATGTCGATCAATACCCTGCCATTCACTCTTCGAAAGAGATACCCAAAATCCGAGTTATCGGGAAATCGACAATCCAATGCTCCACCCTCTGGCAATAAATCCGCGTAATATGGCACGGTGATGCCTAAATCACGAGTGGCCAAATTCAGGCTGGGGTTGAAAGTTGGAATACGGAAGGGCTCCGCAAAATCTAAGGAAAATGCCGTCGGAATCCACAGAAAAAACAGAAAGATTATCGCTGTACGCATGGCTAGGGTGTAACAAAGTATATTATTTTGGTCAACATTATTCCCGGGGTGAGACCAGGCCCTAACATAGCGAAAAAAGCCTAACAAATTTGAACCCTTATTTGGATCATGGCAATCACCAAGGCGCATGATACCTATCGAGCGATTCGCTTAGTGGCATTCACGTAGTGAATCGGCAAGAGCCACAAGTCCGTCTTCATACGTTCTAAATACGTATCGGTCCCTTGACCTCTCTGAGCCTGCCGCTCAGCTCGGCAAGTTTTTGCCTTGGCCGAATCCAATCGAGGCACTAAGGTGTCGCTGGCAATGGAAAACAGACCGCAAAAAACTTCTTCACTTAAGCTTTTTTGTCCGCGCTCGGCTAAACGTTTTGACCAGATTTTCAGAAATTCTTTTTCGTAGAATTGGGGGTCAAGTTGATAGCTATTTATCAGGAAGGTTATCAGAAATCTTTCCGCGGGGATTCGATCTTGACGAAATAGCTGCACATCAAAAGTGGCAATTACCGCCGCTTCGTCGATGGGTTTACCCATCATCTGAAAATCCAAATCACCCAAAATTGCCGGCGCCAGAAATGGATCAATCAATTGAATCAATCGACGAGATAGACTTTCACGATTGGGAAATGCCTCCAGCGAATGCACGATAATGTTTTCAATGTTTGGATGAAAACCTTTAGTTTTCAGCATCTCCGTGACTAAATAGCGATTGTAAATAGCTCGCTCGCGTAACTCCCCTCGCCTCTTCCAACGGTCATAGTCGATTTGGGCTTCCGCTAATTTTAAATCTATTCCGCCGATGAGTTTATTTATTTCGCGATATCGCTCGAAGCGTTTTACGCTACCTTTCGCCAAATCCGAAATACAATGGGCTTGATTTTCACATTCAGGAAAATCCTGACGAATCTCAGCGAGCAAACGTGCTCGCTCAGCATCTAATCCGTCAATTTTCGCCTGGGCTTCGGCTAATCTCGCCTGGGTATTACGTCGATCAACTTCTAAGTACTGGTCTCGCTTTTCTTGAGTTGGTGGCTCAAAATCCACCCGGGTAGAAAAAAGCGGACGGGGCGAAGCCGTCGTCGGATCGTTTTCGATCGTAGTACAGGCCACCAGCGCACACGCAATTACAATCGAGAATCTATTGTAATGCTTTGCTCGCAATTTCAAATACCCCATTAGAAATTCCCGTCTTGGCCACAATTCTTTCCAGCTCCGCCTTCATTAACAATTGTCGGCCCTGATCAAAACGCTTCCACTGATTAAAAAACGAAACCATCCGGGCTGATACAGTAGGATTTCGAGAATCAATATCCATCACTAGATCGGCAAAAAACCGATAGGCCGACCCATCTTTGGCATGAAATTGAGTTAGATTCGATCGCCCAAAAGCACCTAACAAAGAATACACCTTGTTTGGATTGTTAATATTGAAAACGGGATCTTTCATCAACCGCTTCACTCGATCTAATCCACCAGGAACACAACTAGAAGCTTGCAGGGCGAGCCACTTGTTCATCACCAGCGTTTCTTGACTCCACTTCTGATAGAAGCGATCAAAGGCCTGTTCCCGCTCAGCGGTTTCCCGATGAATAAGTGCACCTAACCCGCCAATTTCTTCGGTTAGGTTTGTTGCCGTTTTGCATACATCAAGAGCCATTTGAAAATATTCATTTTTCTCTACCGCCGTCAAATAGCCCAGTAGCGTGAACCGCAACTTGCGCTCACCAACATCTTTAGGGTCGTAGCGATAGGTACTACTTTGAGAAATCTTATTGTAGGTTTCAGAGAATATTTTTTCATTGGCTACAGCTATAGATTT
>CAYZLH010000475.1:0-2433 GCA_964478795.1 uncultured Bdellovibrionales bacterium
GCCTCGCCCGTGGTGCCGAGCACGTTGAGGCCGTCACAGCCATTGGCGAGCGCCGAAAGTCTCCCTAAGGTTCCGTAGAGCTTTTCTAAAATAATATTATCGCGATTGGGTGAACGAAATAAGTTCGCAAAGCACAGAGGCTTGAAGTGGGCCCCCGGAGAGTTGAGATTACTTTCAGCATCGCGATTCGGGTTCATTCGTAAGAATCCGCCGATTGGTTCTACTCCTGCTAGATAGATCACCGGTTCGGCAGTTTCGTCATTTTCTTTTAGGTCAGTAGGAATGCCTTCCATCACAATTACGCTGGATACTTGCACTCCGCCTTTACCTACATTCATTTTGTTTTTGTCGCGTCGATTTAGTGCCATGATTTCTTGGCCCGAGCGAACAGTCATGATCGATCGACCATAAGTACCGGAATTGTGCTTGATGAAGACGTGGGGTTCTTTCTGAATATCGCGCTTTTTATAGTCAGCCGAAATCTTTCCGATGATCTCATCCACTGCGTTGGCCAGACGATCCATGCCTGTGCCGTTGTCAAAATCCAAATTTTCCACCTGAGTGTAGTGGGTGGTGATTAACCAGGGATCAATTTCTAAAATTTCCGCAAGTTCTGTGGCCAATTCCGTATAGTGCTTTAGATGATCGCTTTTGAGGCGGCGATGCCAGCCTACATTAGGATTTGGGGATACGATTTGCTCGAGCCCCTCAAGTTCGGGAGGTATCCCATTCGACAAATCATTGTTCAATAGGATCAGATCATCTTTGGTAAAAGCCACTCGTTCGGTATGCAAGAGGTTGCCTTCGCGAAGAATCTTTTCCAAAACAATCGTTCGATCGCTCGCCGTTTTGACTGAAGTGCATCCCTTCGGCAAGTTAGGGGTGAGGGCTGGATTGAGGTGACCGATAATAACTTCAAATTTGGCCAGGGACAAAATTTCGCGTAGTGCCCAGAGATTCTCAAAATAGAAGAGATTGTTCGTGTGATTTTCAGGAACGATTAAAATCCTCGCCGGTTTCTTACCACCGTTGCTGCGTATCAGTTCTTTTTCAAAGGTCTCAGCTGCTAGGTTCCAATCATCTACGCAGATATTATTGAAGCCCGCAGGGAAGATGTTTGAGTCCACGGGACTCATTTTAAAACCGGAATCGCGTAGGTCGATGCTGGTATAAGGGGGAGAGGGAGCTTTACTGTTTTGTTTGGCTAGCCAGGCATCTACTGCGGCTTGTTTGGCAAAAATTCGGTTAGCTAGCTCACAGCGAAGTTCTTTGGCATTTTCACAGGGTTTCATTTGGGCTCCAGTTTCTCAATAATGGCAACGAACGGAAAAAGCGCAAGGAAGTAGGGCGAAATTTCCTCGCACTAAGCTCCTATATAAAATTTAAAGGGGTTTGAGTGTGTATGGTTAACTATCTGATATTAAAAGAAGTTAAGGTCTCTTGATGGCCGAGATTTGCAGGATCGATTCGTCAATTTGGCTCCGCAATTGTTGCAGCGAAGAAGATTCGAAATTGCTCTTTTCCAATTGGGCTCGTAGTTCATCCACCTTACCCAGGAGTCGATAAAGATTCTGCCGGGAAAGGCTGGTGAGTGAGTTAAGGGTCTCGATCCGTGACTTTTCCAGAGCTTGGAACCTTTGGATTTTTTGCGCGAAACTGGCATAGGATTCTCGCACCAATTGAATGGTTGGGCCCGTCCAAGCGCTCTCGCGCTTCACCAAGTTATTAACTAAGTCGACAAACAAAACTTGGAAGCAATCGGTTTGCGATTCCAGCCAGGGCTGATAAAGCCGTTTTGACGACTTGGCTTTGCCAATGGCTTTGGGGTCAAGTGTTCCGCAATCAGCATTTTTCAGTAGCTGGGAAGTATAAAAGTATCTTCCCCATAGGTCGGTGTCCGGCTCCATCGCTTTTCCCTCGCGATAGTCACCGCTATCCAAGTACTGGAGAGCATCTTTCAAGAGGAGGTCTGCGCCTTTCTTTTCCCCTTTGGCCACGAGTGCCCGAGCCCAAACTAATTTCAAATAAGCGCGATTGTTTTGAAAAAGCGTTAGTTTGTCTGTCTCGGCCGCCATGCCAAGGAGGGTATCCCAATCCTTTTCCTGCTCATAGATGCTGAGTAGAGCCATGCGCGCATCTTGAGCATGATGGTGATTATTCATTTGGATCAAGAATTGTCGGAGATTTTCCTTTGCTTCTGCAAATTTTCCGAGGCGGAAATGGCTCATACCCAAATAAAATGGGATTAGCTCATACTGTGGCACTTCGGTTCCGAACGTGGCTAGTTTTTCGAACTGTGGAATTGCTTTTTTATATTCGCCAGCTTCATAGTTTTGCATTGCCCATTGCATCTGCCCAAAGTAAGCGCGGGTTCGGCCACTTTTCCGGGTAACTGATTCCGCCGGTTTCTTTTCGTCTACCGGATGGAGATTC
>CAYZLH010000476.1:0-2430 GCA_964478795.1 uncultured Bdellovibrionales bacterium
TTGAGACTGTTATCAGTATCTAGAACTTGATGGCAGAAGTATTTTGAGGCGCCGAATAAAGATGAGCCCCAACCCAGACCTCCGTTATGAATGATCATGCTCTGATGGTACTCTTTGAGGCCATTTAAAAAAGTTGATAGACTGTAGTCAGGTAATGTACTGTATCTGAGAAAAACAGCGGCCGCTATGGCCGTGAAAAAATTTACGACTAAAAACCCAAAGAAAATTTTCCATTCTTTTTTGTGGATAAAAAACAAACCCAAAGCGAGCGGGGTGATTTTTATGTTCGCTGCAAGTGACCACCAGAACGCTGCTTTCCGGAGTTTTTCTTGCTTGAAATTTAGGAAGCCAAGAAAAATAAAGGAAACAACATATCCAGAGACATTTCCTCGGTCAATTGTAAGGTAGAACGGATACAGGGCGATTGCATGAAAAACCATAGCGCGTCATCGCCCTGAAAGGGGTAAACTGATTGGTTTTCTTCTCAGATAAAATGTGAGTAGATCCCCTTCAAAGGGGATTCTATGGCAATTTCTGCGGAGAATGATGTTTTAGGGATATTTTCACGGGTACCGGACCCAAGAATCGAAAGTAAAAAGACCCATTTGGTCGTTGACCTGATTATGATTACGATTTGCGCAGTCATGTGCGGGGCGGATGACTGGGTGGCAGTGGTTGACTACGCTAAGCAGAAGGAAGATTGGCTTAGATCCTTCCTGAAATTACCCCATGGAATTCCCTCACATGACACGTTTGGACGATTTTTCTCTGCTCTGGATCCGCAAGAATTCGAGAACTGCTTTCTTAGGTTTGCCGAAATCCTCCGGCAGCACACGAATGGGGCTGTTGTGGCTTTTGACGGTAAAACAATTCGGGGCTCATTTGACGAGGCAACTGGCAAGAAGGCCATCCATGTGGTGAGCGCCTGGTGTACCTCCAGTGGCATTAGTCTGGGACAGCTGACTGTTGATAGTAAAACAAATGAAATTACAGTGGTGCCCGAGCTGATCAAAAAATTGGCATTGGAAGGATGCATAGTCACGGGTGATGCGATGAATGCTCAGAAGGCCATAGTGGCGGCCGTTATAGAGAAGAAAGGAGACTACGTCATCGCACTCAAAGGCAATCAAGGTGATCTTCACAAAGACGTCAGCGATTTTATGAATGACATCGTGAATGATCCCAAGTCGGAATATAAAAAAGATTTTTTTGAAGAGGCAGACAAAGATCACGGACGTCTCGAACTGAGGCGGTGCTGGGCCTGTGATGACCTGAGTTGGCTCACTAGCCGCTCCGAATGGAAAGGTCTGAAGAGTATCGCTATGGTCGAATCTACCCGGATCATTCAAGGTAAAGAGACCGTGGAAAGGCGTTATTACATTTCTAGCCTGCCAGCTGAAGGTGAAAAAATTGCGCGGGCTGTGCGCAGTCACTGGCAAATCGAGAACAGTCTGCACTGGACCCTCGATGTGATTTTTAAGGAAGACATGAGCCGTGTCAGAGTTGGCTACGCCGATGAAAATCTCTCCAGAGTCCGAAAAATTGCACTGGCCCTTCTCAAACGTCACGCAACCCCGAAACCAATAAGTATCAAGCGAAAGCGAGCAATTTGCGGATGGAATAACACCTTTTTAGAGGAAGTTCTCGGCAGTCAAGGAAAGGCTCATGACGCGCTATGATTTTTCATGCAATCGCCCTGGGAAGAAAATGTCTTCCGATTGATAATTTGCGAGGAGAGTCTCCTTTGCCTTGCCCCACTCCCAATAGCTCCTCAGAGTATTGGCTTTTAAGGCTCTCAATTATGGCTTCAAATCGATTTTCCATTTGTCCGAATCTCCTTCTTGGAGACAGACTTTAAACTCGCCTTTTTGGCTTTACACGATGGGGACTAGAGAGGACTTACGATGAGATTTGGTCACTCCATTCTTGAGCTGATCACAGACCAAAACTCTTGGAACTCCTCCGAAGGATTCAAACATCTTTTGGTGAGCTAACAGCCAGTTCTCTTTCTTCTCATTGGCAGATGCCCAAGAAAAAATGAGCTGGCTAAAACATAAAATCCCCACAAAAAGGTGTGCCTCGTGGACTTCGCCAGACCGATCAATCCACTCCACCCGATCTCCGGCATAGTCTACCTCCGCATGCTCCCCCGGATTAAACTCTCGTAGAGTGATCGTCTTTTGTAGAAGTAATTTGAAGCGTTTCTGAGTGTATTTGTAAAAGTTCGACTGCGAGGTGAGCTCTGAGGCGTAGTCTTCCCAAATCCGAATATTTTCAAACCCTTGCCCAATCTCCTTTTCTACAGCATCCCAATCTACCTTCAATGTCCGCGGTGGTGGCAATCTGTTGGATAATTACTGGGCAGCTCTGAGTCGCCTTTGATCTAGATCCCCATTTCTAACTGCACTGACAACTTCAGTCCGGCATTTC
>CAYZLH010000477.1:0-2428 GCA_964478795.1 uncultured Bdellovibrionales bacterium
GCAGCGAAGCCAACATCCCGGCGTCGATACCGGCGGTCCAAGCGGTGGCGGAACCTTTTTCTGACCAGGTCAGAAGTGCGACTCGCTTACCAATCGCGGTATCGTAACGCTTAAAATCGGTAAGTACTTTAGTCGTAGTTTCCGTGGAAAGGCCTTGGCGAACCGAACGATGGGCAATGTAATCGCCGGCATCACGATACCAGTTTTGCGCGTAAGAAATTTGTGGAAGTAGAAGCGTCAGAACAAGAGCATATTTTTTCATATGCTCAAAATCGTAAACCGCCGCGCAAAAAGAAACCAGTCCAACGACCAGAAATCTCGGTGCGGCCGGCTACCGGTAAGTCTACGGTGCCAGCAAAGAGATTATGGATATCAAACTCTAGGCCGATGAAAAATTTCTCGGAAAGGTCGAGCTCGGCACCCACGCCTAGGTGAACACCAAAATTGGTTTTTTCGGCTCGTTCATTGCCAATTTTTTTGTCGACGAAATAAAGCCCTGCGCCCAGCATGGCGTAGGGCGCTAGTTTATCGAAATAAATGAGATTGGCTTTGATGCCGACGCTGGTGGAAAGAAGTTTCAGGGCTTCGCTATTATGCGAACTTTTGACGCCCATGGCGTAGACGGAAAAAACATCGCTGGCGGTGTATTCGTAAAAGGCGCCGGGAGCTACCGTGCCGTCCACGTTCTTGCCGATCTCACCGGCTGGCCAAACCTGGCCCACCATGAGGCCTGCGCTATGATCGCCCTCTGCAGCCAGGGCAAATTCGGGCGCAAAAAATAAAAAACCGAGTAATCCTATCCGTTTTTTCCATTCCTTGGTCATAAGAAAAGGATAACACGGGGAATTACTCGGCGCGAGAACCGTTTCCCTTTTCACTAAGGGAAACGGCCTGTTATCTCACCTTTTACTGGGTGATTGCTTCTGCCAAATCAGAGGCAGCGGCCACCGGACGAATCACTGGGGCTTCGCTCTCGAAACGAGAAACTTCGCCTTTCATGTTGGTGCGGATGTAGCCAGAGAAAGAGCCATCGCCTTTGCGGATGATTTCTTTCAAGAGTTCTACGGGCACTGGGCTCGTGGTCTTGCGCTCGGTTTCATAAAGCAACTGAGTCAAGGTAGCTTGGGTAATATCGTTTTTCGACTTGTTATCGATCACGCGCAGATCGTCGCCGTTTTTGATCATCTGGGAAATTTCTTCCAGAGTCACATAGCAGCTTTGGTGCGTGTCATAGAGTTTTCTGTTTTGGTATCGCTTAATCACTTTTACTTCGGTCATTGAAAAAATCCCCACCTCTATAAGGCGATCCCATTTCATTGCCTTTGGGAGTCTATGGCGATGATCGTCGGAACGAATCGTCATCTTCTCCCGCGAGCCGCCAAAATGGCATCGCGTAATTTGCAGTCGTTGAAAGCAGTACTAGCCACTACCAACTGCGTCGAATCACTGTCAAGTGAAACTTCATATGGCTGCGTCATCCTGATTTTTGCCAAGGGGCAGTTAGTAATGCCGTTGGTGGCTGGCTGCAAGAGAGATTCGAAAAAAACCGAAAAAAAGAGAATCGCTCCACATTGAAGAGCAAAAAAGACCCGATTTTTCTAACACGCTCTTACACGGTGGCCTTTATTGGTCGGTTATTCGGGCTCGAAAGAGCCCAATGTTTTCGTAAAATTAGAGAATTTGGCCCTTTCCGTCAGAAAACCGCATTATTTCTTAATCCGCTGGGCTGATTTCCCGATGAGACACTATGGGAAATCGGCTTTTATTTGTAACGACCCTGATCCTTTTAGCTTCCTGCGCGGCCCAAAAACCGCGCGGAAAAGTGGTGCGTTTGCAACTGGAAGACGATAACGCAATGGTCCCCGCGATCTCCCAAGAATCGCCGCTGCATAAACAAAAAAAATCGAGTCAGTGGTTGATTCCCGAGAGCCAGGAAGAAGCCGCAGTTTACCATTTTTCACTCGGCCAGGCCTACTCGTTGGATAACGATACTCAGCGCGCCATTGAATCTTATCGCGCTACTTTAGTGCATGATCCAAAATCGGCGCTCGTGCGTGCCCGTTTGGCCGCCGAATTGGTAAAAATTGGGTCCTATGCCGAGGCTAAAGAGCTCTGCCAAGAATCTATTCAACTAGATCCCAAATACGTAGATAGTTATTTATTACTCGCCGGTATTCAGGTGGCCGCCAAAGAATTAGAAGGAGCCCTCGATACATACCGTAAGGCATTGAAGGTGGAGCCCGAAAATCATGATGCGTTATTGTATTACGGTGTGACTTTGGCCGAAGTAGGGAAGGTGACGGAAGGGACCCGCGAGTTAGAAAAACTCGTGAAACTCAAAGACACGCACGAAAGTTCTATCGATCAAAGCGTGGCCTACTACTATTTATCAAAGGTTTATGAGCAATCTTTGCAAAAAGAGAAGGCC